>WRHG01000110.1 GCA_009783365.1 Clostridia bacterium
ATCTTATTCAAAACCTCGTTCGGATACAATATATCGCCGTCAATCTTGCCGATATGCCAAACTTTGGCATCGGCCTTTAAAATCCTTTCCGCCTCAAGCGAAATCTGTCCGTAGTTCAGCTCGGCCACAAGTACGTTCTTGATATTGTTATTCTTGACGCAGGCCTTTAAAGCTTCTTCCGGGAAGGGCCAGATCGATATGGGGCGGAACACACCTACCTTCATACCCGATTCGGCGGCCAGCTTCACCGCCGCTTTCACCGTGCGGGCTGTTCCACCGTATGTAACCACCAAAAGATCGCAGCCTTTGGCGCCAGACTCCTCATACTGGATGATGTCATCCAAGTGGTTTTCAACCTTTTTCATCAGGCGATCCATCATGACCGCGGCGATGGCGTTGCTGTTGGTCGGGAAGCCTGTCTCGTCGTGAATAAGCCCGGTAATGTTGTACCTGTAGCCCTCGCCGAAAGACGGCATGGGAGGAACAATCTCTCCTTCCGGAACTTTAAAGGCGCGGAATTCTTCCGGGCTGACGGTTGGTTTTTTCCTGTTGATGATTTCCAGCTCAGACGCTTTCGGCAGCTCAATGCCTTCGCGCAAGTGGCCTATTATTTCGTCCAACAGAATGATCACCGGCATTCGGTACTTTTCAGAAAGGTTAAAAGCCCTGACCGTTACGTCAAATGTTTCCCGGACAGAAGATGGCGACAAAGCAATCACAGGATGATCGCCGTGAGTGCCCCAGCGCGCCTGCATTACATCAGCCTGCGAGGGCGATGTTGGCATACCTGTGCTTGGGCCGGAACGCTGGACGTTAACGATAACACAGGGGATTTCCGCAATGACCGCATAGCCGATGTTTTCCAGCTTAAGCGACATTCCAGGGCCGCTTGTGGCGGTCATGGATTTAAGGCCCGCAATGGAGCCGCCAATGCACGCCGCCATTCCCGCTATCTCATCTTCCATCTGTATAAATTTGCCGCCTACCTGTGGAAGTCTTCTGGATGACTCTTCGGCCACTTCAGTGGACGGCGTAATAGGATAGCCCGCGAAAAACCGCATGCCAGCGGCGATTGCACCTTCTACGCAAGCTTCGTTTCCCATAACCAGCTTCATTTTCCCACCTCTCTTACGTGAATGGCATAATCCGGACAGCGCAGTTCGCAGAGCCCGCATTTAATGCACGCTTCAAGATTAACGACTGTAATCTTTTCGTTTTTTACTTCCAAGATTTTTTTCGGGCAGAATGCCGCGCAAATGCCGCATCCCGTACACCATTTGGTGTTTACAACCAGCTCTTTGTTTTCGTTAGCCAATGTAATTCTCCTTTATAATGGGATATTCCCATGTTTTTTAGACGGCAGTTTTTCCCGTTTTGTGGAAAGCATCTCAAAGGCATCGATGAGGCGCAGGCGCGTTTGGCTTGGCTCAATGATGTCGTCCACGAATCCCCGTTCGGCTGCTTTATAAGGCGTCGCGAACTCACTGGTGTATTCATCGATCTTTTCTTTTTTTGTCGCCGCAGGGTCGGCTGAGTTTTGAATATCGTTTTTAAAGATGATATTCGCCGCTCCATCGGGGCCCATAACCGCAATCTCCGCGGAAGGCCAGGCATAGACAACGTCCGCGCCGAGGTCTTTGGAACACATGGCCAGGTACGCGCCGCCGTATGCCTTTCTCAGGATGACCGTGACCTTTGGCACCGTTGCCTCAGAATAAGCGTACAGCATCTTGGCGCCATGGCGAATGATGCCGCCGTATTCCTGCTCGGTTCCCGGCAAGAAGCCCGGTACGTCTACCAGGTTCAATATGGGGATATTGAAGCAGTCGCAGGTTCTGATAAAGCGGGCCGCTTTGTCCGATGCGTTGATGTCAAGGCAGCCCGCGATCCAGCTCGGCTGATTTGCGATAACGCCAACGGACTTGCCGTTGATCCTAATGAAACAGGTGATGATATTCAGCGCATAATGGGGACATACTTCCATCATGTCGCCGTTGTCTGCCAGCTTCCTGATTACCTCTTTCATGTCATAGGCTCTTTTCGATTCAACGGGTATTATCTCGTTGAGTTCTTCAATGAGCACATTCGCGCCGGAAGGGGCCTGGTATACAGGCGCATTTTCCGTGTTGTTGGCCGGCAGGAAACTCAAAAGCCTCTTTACTTCGTACAGACATTCCCTGTCGCCGGGGGAAACAAAATGCGCCACACCCGACACAGAGTTATGCGTCATGGCGCCTCCCAGTTTCTCCGCTGTAACATCCTCGCCTGTGACGGCTTTTATTACCTGCGGGCCTGTAATGAACATGTGGGCGGTTTTATCCACCATGAACACAAAATCCGTGAGCGCCGGGGAATACACCGCGCCGCCCGCACAGGGTCCCATAATAATCGAGATCTGCGGGATTACGCCTGAGTTAATCGAATTGCGGTAGAAAATCTGCCCATAGCCGGAGAGGGCGTCAACGCCTTCCTGTATGCGCGCGCCGCCTGAGTCGTTAATCCCTACCACAGGCGCACCTACTTTCCCCGCGAGATCCATGATCTTGCAGATCTTGGCGGCATGCATTTCGCCTAACGATCCGCCAATAACCGTAAAGTCCTGGGCAAAGGCGTAAACCAGCCTCCCGCTGACCTTGCCGTATCCGGCAACGACTCCCTCAGCCGGGGCTTCCGTCGTTGGCATGTCAAAATTAACGCAGCGGTGCTTTACAAACGCGTCCACCTCTACAAAACTGCCTTCATCGAAAAGCATCGTGATGCGTTCCCTGGCTGTCAGTTTGCCGGACTCGTGCTGCTTGTCTATCCTCTTTTGTCCTCCGGCTTCCTCAACTTTTTTGCGCAGTTGCTTCAACTGTTCAAGTTTTTCCGACACAACTTTCTCCTTCTATTAACTTTTTCTTTCGCATAATTCAAGCAGTATGCCGCCTGTTGACTTGGGATGACAGAAGGCAATGGAAGCGCCCCCCGCCCCGTAACGCGGCGTCTCGTCGATCATGGCAACGCCCTTCGATTTCAATTCCGCTATTGCTGCATTTATATCGCCGACACGCAGGGCAACGTGCTGAATGCCGCCGCGGCCCTTGTTGGCTTCAATAAACTTCGCGATGGGCCCGTCTTCGCTTGTGGATTCCAGGAACTCAAGCTCCGTGTCCCCCACGGGGAAAAAAGCGACCTTTACCTTCTGATCCGCCACGGTTTCGGTACCATGGCTCTTGATGCCCAGCGTTTCTTCGTAAAATTTGATCGTATCATCCAGGTTGGTTACGGCGATACCTATGTGATCAACCCTTGAAATATCCATACTGCCTGTCTCCTTGATAATATCTTAGTGATAGTATTCCAGAGTAATCTATTTTATCTTGTTTATCAACCGTTTTTGGGCATGTTACCAAGCCCTTTTTCTATAGCCGCGATTATCTGCCGCAGGGCTGCGGTGGGGCTCAGGCTGCCTGCCACTACCGCCTGTTCTATCGCTTGACGCGGCCCGGCAATGGCCGCATTGCCGTCGATTAGCTTTTGCACGTACTGACTTGTCATATCCTGAACCCAGGCGAGGTTTTGCCGCTGGCGGCGCAGTTCCAACTGCCCGCTTTGCCGCATTTGCTCCATAAAGTCGCATACCACCTGCCAAATATCTCCAATGCCGTCGCCTGTCAAAGAAGAACAGGCATAAGCCTGGGTCTGCCAGCCCTCGGTGGCCTGGCGCAGGTAATGCAGCACCTGGTTATAATCGGCCCGTGTTACCAGGGCTTTTTGTTTGTTGGCTCCATCGGCTTTGTTTACGACTATGGCTTCAGCCAATTCCAATATTCCTTTTTTTATGCCTTGCAGATCGTCGCCCGCGCCGGTAATTACCAGAGCGAGAAAAAAATCCACCATGGAGCGCACGGTGGTTTCACTCTGGCCTACGCCCACAGTTTCCACCAGGATCACGTCATAACCGGCGGCCTCGCACAATAGAAGCGTTTCGCGGCTTTTGCGCGTCACCCCGCCCAGAGTTCCCCCTGAAGGGGATGGACGGATAAAGGCGGTGGATTCCTTGGAGAGCTGCTCCATTCGCGTTTTGTCGCCAAGTATGCTACCCCGCGAAAGGGTAGAGCTTGGGTCCACGGCAAGCACGGCCACGCGATGGCCCGAGCCAACAAGCCGCATGCCAAGAGCTTCGATGAAGGTGCTTTTACCGGCGCCGGGCACGCCTGTAATGCCAACGCGCACGGCCTTGCCTGCATGCGGTAAAAGGCCCTGCACTATTTCCTGCCCCAGGTCGAAATGTTTAGCCGCGTTGCTTTCGATAATTGTAATGGCGCGGGCGAGTATCATGCGGTCATGGCGCAATACGCCTTCGATATAATCTGCAGCTGTGAGTTCGGGAGGCCGGGCCGCTTTAACGGTTTCCGGGTTTATGCTGTGGGGCTCTCGCTCGTTTTCCGCAACGCCGTACATAACGCGGCTGGCGAATTTTTCGTCGGCATCGGCGGGAGCCCATTCAGGTTTATAGGTCGAGTTATCACCATCGCGCTGCGGTGGCGTTCGATTATCAGCCATAAATAATAGCTTTTACCCGGAAAGCCTCTTGTTTAAGATCTGTAGCATCTCCTTGGCGCAGGCCGGTATCACGGAGCCAGGGCCGAAGATGCAGGCCGCGCCGTTTTCCTTAAGGAAGGCGTAATCCTGAGCCGGGATAACCCCGCCCACGATCACCATGATATCTTCGCGCCCGCGCTTTTTGAGTTCCTCCACAAGCTGGGGCAGCAGAGTCTTGTGCCCGGCGGCCAATGAGCTCATACCGATGATATGCACGTCGTTATCCACGGCGTCCTGCGCGGTTTCTTCCGGGGTCTGGAACAGCGGGCCCATGTCCACATCGAAGCCCATGTCGGCGTATGCCGTGGCGACAACTTTCGCGCCGCGGTCATGCCCGTCCTGCCCCATCTTGGCAACCATGATGCGCGGGCGGCGGCCATGCTCGGTTTCAAAAGCGTCGGTCATGGACTGCACTTCCTTAATAATGTCCTCGTCGGCGAACTCGGCGGAGTAAACGCCGGAAATGGAACGTACCACAGCTTTATGCCTCCCGCAAACTTTTTCCACCGCGTCGGAAATCTCGCCCAGGGACGCCCTTGCGCGCGCCGCTTCCAGGGCCAGCTCAAGAAGATTGCCTTCGCCAGTTTCCACCGATTTGGTGATGGCCGTTAAGCAGCGCTCCACCTTGGCCGCATCGCGGTTGGCGCGCAGCTTCGCGAGCCGCTCAAGTTGCGCCTGACGCACGGCGGCATTATCAACTTCCAGAATATCGATAGGATCAGCCTGATCAAGCTGCATGTAGTTTAAGCCGACTATCTTTTCGTTGTTGGAATCGATATGGGCCTGGCGGCGGGCGGCCGCTTCTTCAATGCGCATTTTGGGAAGACCGGTCTCGATAGCCTTACTCATGCCGCCTAATTCTTCCACCTCCTGAATGTGGGCCCAGCCGCGGCGGATTAACTCGCCGGTGAGCGCCTCCACGTAATAGGAGCCGCCCCAGGGATCCGCCACCTTGCACACGTCGGTCTCGTCCTGGATGTAAAGCTGCGTGTTACGCGCTATGCGGGCCGAGAAATCCGTGGGTAAGGCAATCGCCTCGTCCAGGGCGTTGGTATGCAGGGACTGGGTATGTCCAAGTGCCGCCGCCAGCGCTTCAAGGCAGGTGCGCGCCACGTTGTTGAAGGGATCCTGCTCAGTAAGGCTCCAGCCAGAAGTCTGGCAATGGGTGCGCAGGGCCAGCGACTTGGGATTTTTGGGATTAAACTGTTTGACAATCTTTGCCCACAGCACGCGCGCGGCGCGCATCTTGGCCACTTCCATAAAGTAATTTTTGCCGATGCCCCAGAAGAAGGAGAGGCGCGGCGCGAACTCGTCTATGGCGAGCCCCGCGGCAATGCCGGTGCGCAGGTATTCAAGGCCGTCGGCCAGGGTATAGCCCATTTCGATATCCGCGGTGGCCCCGGCTTCCTGAATATGATAGCCGGAGATGCTGATGCAGTTGAACTTGGGCATATTCCTTGAGGTGTAGGCGAAAATATCACCGATGATGCGCATGGAAGCCGCGGGCGGGTAGATGTATGTGTTGCGCACCATGAACTCTTTCAGGATGTCGTTTTGAATTGTACCTTCCAGCACTTTTTTATCCACGCCCTGCTCTTCGGCAGCCAGGATATAAAAAGCCATGATGGGCAGCACGGCCCCGTTCATAGTCATGGAGACGGACATTTGATCCAGCGGTATGCCGGAGAAAAGTATCTCCATATCAAGGATGGAATCCACGGCAACCCCGGCCTTGCCAACATCCCCA
>WRHG01000111.1 GCA_009783365.1 Clostridia bacterium
TATCCGCGTTAAGCACGATAGCGACCAGGCTTGTCCCTTCTTTTTCAGCGGACGCCGCCAGGTTGTATGCTTCACCCGTGCTGCCGGTTTTCATGCCGGTGGCGTATTGATAAAAAAACCCGCTATCCTTTTTAAGCAGCAAATTGGTCGTTTCCCAGACCACCTCTCTTTTGCTGAGGAACACATGATACGCCCGACTTTTCGCGGCAGATTTCGCAATCACCGGCGTATTGGCCGCCGCGATGGCAATCCGCAGCATGTCATAAGCCGTGCTGTAGTGTTCGCTGCCTGGGTAGCCGTCCACAGCTGTAAAATGGCTGTCCGTGCAGCCCAGGGCCTCCGCCGTTTCGTTCATCAGATTCGCAAACATGATAAGCGCTTCTTCATCCGAGCGCTTTTTGTCATCCGCATAACGGGCGGCATTCACAGCCAGCGCATACGCCGCGTCGTTCCCCGACGGGAGCAGCACCGCGTCAACAATCGCATGAAAAGACAGCACGTTCCCTTTGCGCAGAAAGGCGACGCTTGAATTGTTTCCAATCAGGTCAATTTCTGAGCCGACGGTATACTCGATGTTTTCTCCCCCGTATGCATATGCCGTCAGCACAGTCAGCAGCTTGGTCAGGCTGGCGGGCGCACAACGCCGCGCGGCGTTTTTTTCGTACAGGATCCGGCCGTTTGACAAATCATAAAGAATAGCGCATTCTGCGGAAAGCGGAATCGTGCCGGGAAGCTGCGCGCTCTCATTCCCTTCGCCGATTTCCGGCCTGTTGCCGAGAACCGCATGAGGCTTATGCGGGGGAGAACAGCGAGGGCAAGGCGTCAACGCGTCGTAAGGAGCGACGCAGAGATCGGCAAACGCAAGCGCAGATAGCGGTAAATATCGTTTTCTGACACCGCCGCAATTTTGATCTCCATGGTAATTCTTACCGCCATCCGGATTGTAATACACGGGCGCCGGCCCATCCGGCGGCTGTTCGCCCGCTTGCGCGGGATACGTCATGCCGCTCGCGATGAGGGAAAAAACCGCCGCAAGCAAAATCAATCCCCGTCTTGTCCTCATGGGATAACCTTCCTTTCTGTGGAGAATCCCTTGACGCTTTCCAAAGACTGTTCCGCCGGGTAAGGAATTTCCACTGTAAATGAGGTTTGCCCGCCATCGCTGTCCGCGTAAATGCGCCCTCCGTGGGACACGATAATTTCCTTCGCAATCGCCAGCCCCAGCCCAGCGCCGCCGGTGTCGGAGGAACGGGCGGAATCCAGCCGGTAGAACTTCTCAAAAACAGCCGTAAGCTTGTCTTTTGATAGACTTCCCGCATTTGTAAAAACGACGGAGGCCGTGTCCCTGAAAATCGCCCCCGTGATATCGACATCGCTTTTGTCCGGGCTGTATGCGATGGCGTTCTTCAATACATTATTAAAAACCCGCGCCAGTTTTTCGGAATCACCGTATATCACCATATCCTCCGGAACATGAAGGACAGCCCGCATCCCTTTGGCGGCAAGCAAAGGGTAAAACTCGTCCGTCATTTGCGCCAACATGGTATACAGGTCAATGCTCTCTTTCGACAGCGAACCCGTTTGAAAATTGTACCGTGTGATTTCAAAAAATTCATCGACGAGTTTTTCAAGCCGGCTGGCCTTATTCAGTGTGATATGTACGTATTTGGCTTTTTGCTCGGGCGGCATATCGGGCGCTTCGTCAAGGAGGCTTAAATATCCAATGACAGAAGTCAGCGGTGTTTTGATATCGTGCGCGAGATACATCACCATATCATTTTTTCGCTGTTCGGATAACCGGGCTTCCTGTTCACGATCTTTCAGCGTCTGTTTGATTGCTTTCAGCTTGCTCTCCATCGCCGCCATTTCAGACGATAAGGCTATGTCACGGTCTTTTTTTCCCACAAGGACATCCAAGCCATCGCTTATTTCCATAAAGTATTTTGAAAACTGCGACAGCATGAAGCGTGATAAAATCATAAAAAACGCCACCACGGCGCCCAGCAGTATGTAATCTAAATTATTAAAGATGATTCGCAGATACAGCTCCCGCGCGCCGCCGAAAGTCATGCCGAAAATCTTCTGGAGCGCATCAACGGCAAACTCACGCACATTACCGCGAGCAAGCGTTTGGATCATAAAAACGACTGCAAGCGCCGACATCATGATCAATGCGATTTTCCCAAATATCTTCCATTCTAAAACCCTATAGCCCGGCTTTTGTTTATTGCTGTTTTTCAATTTTGCAGCCGCCCCCCCGTGCCGTTTTTTCGAAAAGCGGTTTCACATCAGCCAGTATATAGAAACCGGCGGAGTCATTTGTTTGTTTCCTGTTGATAAATCCTTAAGACTTTCATAAGATTCTGTCCTGTCGCCGCGTTATCTGCACTTTAGCACAGCCGTCGCCCAGCGAAAGAGGACGGGCGCGAAAGGAAGCCTGAAAAAAACTTCGCGCTCATTCAGTGAGATTACCGTTATGTTTTCAGATTGCCCCGCAGGCTCGGAGTTTATCAAGGGCAACAACTCGGCGTCATATGGCAAATTCTGTATTATGCCCATCAGGCGTAAGCCACGACTCTCATTGGGGAACGGATCCGTTTTGCCCGGGAGTCCTCTCCGCCTCCTCCGCCAGCTTTTCAAACACCCGTACGGCGGCCTCCAGGGCTTCCAAGGCGCTGAGACCCTTTTCCTTCAGCACCAGCTCGGCGCCTCTGCGCACCCCGAACCCGAGCCGGGGGTCCGCCCTCTGCATGGCTGGCAGCAGCGCCTCCGCCGGTTTCATGAACCCCTCATCCAGCAGCAGATGAACCCCGTCCGGCCTTAAAAACAGGTGGCTTCCACCCAGCCTCCGGGTAACAGCCCGCAAATGAGCGATGCTCACCAGGTTTTGAACCGGGGGCGGAATGTCCCCAAAGCGGTCCGTCAGCTCATCCTCGATATCAGCGCGATCGCCGCCCTCCCGGATCATGGCGATGCGCTTGTAAACCTCCACCCTCAGGAGTTCCTTGGATATGTAGCCGTCGGGCAGGTAGGCGTCCACGGCCAGTTCGATGCGGGTATCCAGCTCGGGCTGCGGGATATGGCCCTGGGCCTCTCCCACAGCCTGCTCCAGCAGTTTCAGGTACATGTCGTACCCCACGGCAGCCAGGTGGCCATGCTGCTGGGGACCCAGCACATCGCCGGCGCCCCGGATCTCCAGATCCCGCAGGGCGATCCGGTAGCCGGCGCCAAACTCGGTGAACTCCCGCAGAGCGGTCAGGCGCTTGGCCGCGGCTTCGCCGAGAACCTTTTGGGCGCGGGTGGTAAAGTAGGCGTACGCCTGACGGCTGCTGCGGCCCACCCGGCCGCGGATCTGGTATAGCTGGGACAGGCCGAACCGGTCCGCGTCAAAAACGATAAGGGTATTGGCGCTGGGCACGTCCAGCCCGCTTTCAATGATGGTGGTGCAGAGCAGTACGTCAAAAGCGCCCGCGTAGAAATCCAGCATCACGTCTTCCAGCGCGTTTTCGCGCATCTGGCCGTGAGCCACGCCTATGCGGGCTTCGGGCGTCAGCGCCGTCAGCCGGGCGTGCATTCGCTCAATGGAGCGCACCCGGTTGTAGAGGAAGTACACCTGTCCGCCCCGGCGCAACTCCCGCCGGATGGCCTCGGCCATGAGCTCGTCGTCATACTCCAGCACGTAGGTCTTTACGGGCAGCCGCTCCTCGGGCGGGGTCTCCAGCAGGCTCATGTCCCGGATTCCCGCCAGGCTCATGTGCAGGGTACGGGGTATGGGCGTGGCGGTGAGGCTCAACACATCCACGCGGTTTTTCAGGCGCTGAATACTCTCCTTGTGCCGAACGCCGAACCGGTGCTCCTCGTCCACGATCAGAAGCCCCAGGTCCGCAAACTCGACGTCCTTGCCCAGGAGCCGGTGGGTACCCACCAGCAGGTCGATCTTCCCGGCCTTCAACCTTGCCAGGATGTCCCGCTGCTCCGCGGCCGTGCGGAATCTGGAAATCATCTCCACATTCACCGGGAAAGCGCCGAAGCGCTTGCGAATGGTATGAAAGTGCTGCTGGACAAGGATGGTGGTGGGGGCCAGGATGGCCGCCTGCTTGCCGTCCACAACGGCCTTGAAAGCCGCCCTCAGCGCCACCTCTGTCTTTCCGTATCCCACGTCTCCGCAAAGGAGCCGGTCCATGTTGCGGGGCCTTTCCATATCCGCCCGGATATCCGCCACGCTTTGCAGCTGGTCCGGGGTAAGCTCATAGGGAAACCCGTCCTCAAACTCCCGCTGCCAGGGGGTATCCCGGCCGAAGGCGTGGCCGGCGTCCCGGGTCCGTTTTGCGTAAAGCTCCGCCAGGTCGAAGGCCAGCTCCTTCAGCCCCGCTTTCACCCGGTTCCGCTGGCGTCCCCATTCGGCTCCTCCCAGCCGGTTCAGCTTGGGGGCTCCGCTCCCGTTGGCGCCGCCGATGAACTTCTGCACCCGGTCAAACTGATCCGTGGGCACATAAAGCTTGTCGTTGTCCGCGTAGCGGATCAGCAGGTAGTCCCGCTTCACATCATCCCCGGGCACCTGCACGATGCCCGCGTATTGCCCCACTCCGTGAAAATCATGCACCACAAAGTCGCCGGGCGACAGGTCCGTGAAGGAGGACAGCCGCTCCCCGGCGCCGCCGCGCTTACGGGCCCGCTGGTACGCCTCGCCGAAGATATCTTCGTCGGAGATGAGAACCAGCTTCACAGCGGGATGGATGAAGCCCTTGGTGTAGGAGAATGGCAAAATAAGGGGAATGCCTCCCCAAAGAACCTCCGTTTCCTGATCAGGAGGACAGGCCCCCTCAGGGGCAAGGGGAACCGGGGGTCCGCTCCCCGCCGGGGCAGGCGCCGCCTGCTGGTATGCCGCCTCCACCCCCAACTCCGCAAGAGCCTGCCGCAGCCGGCGGCCCCGATTCTCGCCGCCGGCCAGCAGCACCACGCCGACGCCTTGAGCAGTCCAATGTACAATATCCGCCCGAAGGGCCTCCATCCGGCTTTGGTACGGCATCACGGGGCGGGTTTCAAAGGACAGGGCTTCTTCCATGACAAGCTGTCCCGGGCGGAGTTGGGGCTGCCGCTCTGTCAGAGCGACGGCGGGCCGGTTTTGGAAAGAGGCCAAAAGCTCGGCATAGTCCATCAAAAGGCGGTCCTGAGCGGGCATCCCGTCCCCCCGGCGCAGGGCGTCCGCCAAATCCGCCCGAAAGGCTTCCTCCCGGGCATTCACCCGGGCCGGATACTGCTCCGGCTGGCAGCAGAGCAGGATGGGGTCGTCCAGATAGCTGAGCAGGGAGGCGGTGCGGGGCAGCAGAATGTGCATCCACATCGCGCCGTTGCGGGGAGGCCTGCCCGAGCGCACACGGTCCGCGAGGCCGGCTGAGGCGGTTTTCCCATCGCCGGCGCCGGGGGAAGAATCCGCGCCGGCCGCAGGGGGCGGCGCGTCCGGCTCCTCCAACGCGTCCAACTGCGCCAGGAAGGCTTCCAAAGGAGGCAGTTCGTCCGGGGAATACTCCTCCCGCAAGGAGAGGGGGGAAGCGGGGCCGGCTTCTGCGCCGGGCGTTTCCCTAAAGGCGCTTTCAACGCGCCGGGCGGCCGCCTCCCACGGGCTTATGGGCGGTTCGCCCGCACATGCCCCGCAAGCGCCTTCCGCCACATCGGATGAAGGGTCCGCGGACGCTTCCCCGGGCTCGCCGATTACACATTCCGAGGCGGGGGCCAAAACGGCATTCCGCACCCGGCCGGTGCTCCGCTGGCTCACGCAGTCGAAAGGCCGCATGCTGTCGATCACATTGTCAAAAAACTCTATGCGCAGTGCATCCGGCCGGTTCGGAGAGAATACGTCCAGGATGCTGCCGCGCGCGGCGCATTGCCCCGGGCCCTCCACGATGTCCACCCGTTCGTAGCCGGCGGAAAGCAACCGGCGGAGGAGCCGGTCCGGCGGATGTTCCGCCCCCTCAGCCAGGCGGAGGGAAGCGGCCTCAAAGGCCTCCGGGGGCAGGCACCGGTCCATGAGAGCCTCCACAGGCAGACAGAGCACCTTCAAGGAATTCCGGGGCTCCCGCAGTTCCGACAGGGCCGCCAGCCTCTGCCATGTGCTCTCCCGGCTGGCCGCCGCCCGGCTGAAAAGCAGCTCCCTGGGCGGCAGAAAGGCGTATCCCTCGCCAAACAGGCGGCTTAAGTCCTGGGCTTGCTTTTGGGCGGCGACAGCCGCCGGGGAAATCAGCGCCAACGGCCGCCC
>WRHG01000112.1 GCA_009783365.1 Clostridia bacterium
TCTTTGGTTTGGGCGGTGTGGGCAGTTATACCGCCGAAGCGCTTTGCAGGGCAGGTATCGGCAAACTAAGCCTGGTGGATGGAGATATGATAGAAGTGACCAATATGAACCGTCAATTGCCGGCACTGCGCTCCACTCTGGGAAGGCCAAAAGCCGGCGTTGTACGGGAAAGACTGCTGGACATCGCGCCGGATGCCCAGGTGGAGGCGATTGAGGCTTTTCATTTGCCGGAAAAACAGGTGCCCATTCCCCTGGATACGGCTTTCCTGGTGGACGCGGTGGACATGGCGGCCGCAAAGGTCGACTTGGCGATGATTTGCAGGAGCCGTGGAATCCCTATGATCGCCTGCATGGGAATGGGAAACCGGCTGGATCCTACCCGCATTCGCATCGGCGATTTGTTTGGGACAAGCGGCTGTCCATTGTGCAGGGTGATGCGGCGGGAACTGCGTAAACGGGGCGTTGAAAGCCTGCGCTGCGTATATTCCACGGAGCCCGCCGAGCGCCCGTCCACCCTGTGGGCGCGCGCTTCCGCTTCAGGGGCTTGCGTTTTGAGCCCGCTTACAGACGGAGCCGATTCTACGAGCCCACCGGGCTCCGTGGTTTATGTGCCCGCTGTGGCTGGGCTCTACATGGCTTATGAGGCGGTGCGGGTTCTTTGCGAAGGGATGGAATGAGGGGCGATATGGAGATTATGGATAAGGATATTGTGATTATTGGCGGAGGCGTAGTAGGCTGCGGGGTGGCCCGGCTTATGTCCGCCTACGAGACGGGCGTGACGGTGATCGAAAGGGGGCATGATGTGGCCGATGGCGCCAGCAAGGCGAACAGTGGTATTGTGCACGCTGGTTTTGACGCTGTTCCCGGTTCCGCAAAGGCGAGGTTCAATGTGCAGGGAGCGCGGATGTACCCGGCGCTGTGCGAGGAGCTGTGCGTACCCTTTGGCATGCCCGGGGCGCTGGTGCTGGCTTTTGACGGGCAGGGCCGCGAGATCGTTCAGAAATTATATAAGCAGGGCTTGCAAAATGGGGTGGAAAGCCTCGCCTTGGTGGATCGGGAAGAGCTCCTTTATATGGAACCCAACCTCAATCCTGAGGTGCTGTGCGGCCTCAGCGCCGCCACCAGCGGCTTGGTCAGCCCTTATGAGTTGACATATGCTTTAGCGGATCACGGGGCCGTTAACGGAGTGGAGTTCCTGCGAAATACGGAAGTGAGGCGCATTGAGCCGCTTGTGGGTGGTTTCAGGCTGCACACTTCCGCCGGTATTATAGGGGCGCGGTGTGTGGTGAATTGCGCGGGAACCGATGCTCCAAAACTGCACAATCAGATCAGTTCATACTCATTGGAAGCTGTTGCCCGCAAAGGGGAGTACTACCTGTTGGACCGTATGCAGCCCTTACCCTTTACCCGGACGATTTTTCAAACGCCTACCCGGATGGGTAAAGGCGTATTGGTCAGCCCTACGGTTCACGGCAATCTGCTGCTGGGCCCCACCGCCGAGGATGTTGAGGACGGACTCGACGTGTCTACCACTGCAGAAGCCTTAAAACAGGTTATCGATAAGGCGCGGCTGTCCTGGCCCAAGGCAAGCCTCCAGCAGGTTATTACATCCTTCGCGGGAGTACGGGCGCATGAAAAAGGGGACGATTTTCTTGTGGGCGCTGTGCAAGGCGTTCCTGGCGCCTATGAGGCCGTTGGAATTGAGAGCCCCGGACTGACCGCTTCGCCTGCCATCGCGGAGGCGCTGCGGGAACTCATCGCAGGGGACATGGGCCTGATTCCCAAGAAGGAATGGAGGCCGTATCCAAGGGTTGACAAGCCATTTTCAGCCATGACTTTGGATGAACGGATAAAAGCGGTGGAGCGCAACCGGTCGCATGGCAACATGGTTTGCCGCTGCGAGCAAGTAACGGAGGCGGAGGTTCGCGCGTCCGTTCGCCGCCCGGCAGGCGCCCGGAGCATTGACGGAGTGAAGCGGCGTACCAGAGCGGGTATGGGCCGATGTCAAGGCGGCTTTTGCAGCCCGCGTGTGTTGGAAATCCTGTCGGAAGAGAGGGGGATATCGCCCCTTCAGGTAACCAAGGGCGCTGATGGGAGCGTGCTGCTCACCGGAGAGATCGCCATGACTGGGGACACCCCCGACTGCTTACTCCATTCCTTGAGAGAGCACTCTCTGATGAGCGGCGGAACCGGAGTGCCCGCGCCTGACAAGGAGGGCATGGAATGTTGAGCCGGGAGTTGCGAAGCCAAGTCGAATATATAGACGTACTTGTCGTAGGGGCGGGCCCGGCAGGATTGGCAGCCGCCATCGCCGCCAAAGAGTCGGGTATTGAGAACCTCTTGGTACTAGAACGGGAAGGAGAGATGGGGGGCATTCTTCGGCAGTGTATCCATAACGGGTTTGGCCTCCATCGGTTTGGCGAGGAATTAACCGGGCCTGAATATGCCCAGCGGGACATTGATAAGGCACTTGACTTGGGCATTGATGTGCGGTGCGAAACCACGGTGCTGAGTATTGACAAAGAACGGTTTGTTACCGCCGTCAGTAAGAAGAAGGGCATACAGCTCTTTGAAGCGGGAGCGGTGGTATTGGCTATGGGATGCCGGGAAAGACCGCGCGGGGCGCTCGGTACGCCGGGCACCCGCCCGGCGGGGGTATACTCCGCGGGCACGGCCCAGAGGTTTGTGAATCTGGAAGGCTTCATGCCTGGTACAACGGCGGTGGTTCTTGGCAGCGGCGATATCGGGCTGATCATGGCTCGCCGCATGACATTGCAGGGGGCCAAGGTGCTGGCTTGCGTAGAGATCATGCCCTACTCCAGCGGCTTGAACCGAAACATCGTGCAATGCCTTCAGGATTATGGAATCCCCTTGCTTCTATCCCATACCGTGGTGGGTATTGAGGGCCGGAATCGGCTTAGCGCCGTTGTGATCGCCCAGGTGGATGAAAACCGGAATCCCATTCCCGGTACAAAGCAAAGGCTGGAATGTGATACACTGTTACTGTCGGTGGGGCTGATCCCCGAGAATGAGTTGTCTCAGCAGGCCGGAGTGCTGTTATCACCGGTTACGCTGGGCCCTGTGGTGGATGATAGCCTGCAAACCAGCTGTCCCGGTATCTATGCCTGCGGCAATGTACTGCATGTTCATGATTTGGTGGATTTCGTCAGTGCCGAAAGCCTGAAGGCGGGCAGGGCGGCAGCGGCCAGTGCCCGGGCCGTCGCGTCCGATTCGCTTCCCGGTCCGGATGGATGCTCTTCCATGCTCGGCTGTAAGCAAGGCGGCATCCAAGAGGTTGACCGAGTTGCATTCAGGGTGGCGCCGGTCCTGGATGGCCCCGGGGTACGGGGCGTGGTTCCGCAGTTGCTGCGCATTCATGACGGGCAGAACGCGCCGGAATCGGTGCAACTTATGTTTCGGCCTGCGGCGGTCTATGAAAACGCGTGGGTACGGGTAATGGACGGAGATCATGAGGTGCTTAGGCAGAAGAAGCGCATCCTCACCCCCGGGGAGATGGCGGATGTATGGCTAAAACCGAATCATTTGCGATCACTGTCCGGCGCGGACGTCACCGTTGCCATTGAAACATAACGAGGGCCGAGGCGGCGGCGCGGGGCAGCCCGTGACCGAAGTATATGGCACGACGGGTTTGGGAGGCGGACCATGGATCAAACCATTACATGTATTAACTGCCCAGTGGGCTGCCGGTTAAAAGCAGCTGTGGATGGCGGCAAAGTAACGGCCGTGAGCGGCCAGGGCTGTAAGCGCGGTGTGACCTATGCCCGACAGGAATGCCTTGCGCCCACCCGGATGGTGACGGGGCTTGTGGCGCTGAAAGGCTGCAGGATGCCGCTGAGTGTAAAAACGGAAAGGCCCGTTCCAAAGGATCGGATTTTTCCGTGCATGGCGGAAATCAACAGGGCAAAGCCACAGCCGCCCATCGTCATGGGGCAGGTGATTTGTGAGAACGTGTGCGGCACCGGCGTGAACGTCATTGCCACCAAGTCGGTTTCTCCAAAACGCTAGATTCTAAGTACGGCAGTAGCGATCTGGAAATAGATCACCAATGATATTGCGTCTACAATCGTGGTAATGAAGGGGCTTGCCATCACAGCGGGGTCAAAGCCGATTTTTTTCGCAAGAAGGGGCATGGCGCTGCCGATGACTTTAGCGCTCAAAATGGTGAACGCCAGTGTCACGCTTACGACCAGAGCGACGGAAACGGTTACGTTGTCGGCTCTCATGATCAGCATGTCAATGAGAAGCACCTTTGCAAAACATGCCGCGGCAAGGGACAGGCCGCAGAAAACGGCTATTCGCGCCTCTTTCCATACGACCCTCGCGATATCGATAAAATCAAGTTCGCCAAGAGAAATGGCGCGAATGACAGTGACCGACGCCTGGCTTCCTGAATTTCCGCCCGAGTCCATGAGCATCGGGATGAAAGCCGTCAACGCTACCTGAATCGCGAGAGCATGCTCAAACGAAGTAATGATCATCCCTGTAAACGTTGCAGATACCATTAGAAGAAGAAGCCAGGGAATGCGGCTTTTGCAGATCTCAATGACGGACATTTTCATATACGGCTTGTCGGAAGGTATAATGGCGGCCATCTTTTCGATATCTTCCGTGGTTTCCTCCTCCATGATATCAATGGCGTCGTCAACCGTGACGATACCGACGATTCTGTTTTCATTGTCGACGACCGGCAGTGCGCCCAGGTCGTACTTTAGGAACATGGCGGCTACATCCTCTTGGTCGTCAAAGGTCTTCACCGATATAATATCCGTTCCCATGATATCCTTGATCCGTTCGTCCTCCTCGGCGAGGATGAGGGATTTCAGGGATACATATCCGATCAGTACCCGCGCGTCGTTTGTCACATAGCATGTATAGATAGTCTCTTTATCCATTCCGGTCCGCCTGATGCGCTTGATTGCCTCCTCAACGGTCATTTCAGGACGGAGCGTAACATATTCCGTTGTCATGACACTTCCGGCGGAATCATCCGGATAGTTGAGAATTTCGTTAATCATTTTTCGCATTTCCGGGTCGGCCTGTAACAGGATCCTTTTCACAACGTTTGCCGGCATCTCCTCCACAATATCCACGGCGTCGTCAACATATAGTTCGTCTACCACTTCCTTCAGCTCCGCGTCTGAAAAGCCGCGTATAAGAAGCTCCTGGCTGTCACTGTCCATTTCGACGAACGTCTCCGCCGCCAATTCCTTGGGCAGAAGGCGAAAGAAGAGCGGCAGCTTTGCTTCCGGAATTTCATCAAACATACTGGCAATATCAGCTGCGCGCATGGCTGTAAGGGCATCGCGGAGAGGACGCAGTTTCCTTTCGGCAAGCAGCGCCGTCATCGTTTCGCCGGCATCAAAGGTTGGCTTTTCCATTCCCGCTCCCTCCAGACGCTTCGTCCTTTGTTGGACGTTTTACATCTCGCCACAACTCCTGATTAAGCCGTTTCATTATAGCTTCTGGCAACAGATGTGTCCAGCGGGGTTTTCGGCGCTATGCCAACAAGAATTCATAGGATCATCACCGCATCGGCGAAATCGTAAAATTTCTCCGGGTATGATTCAATGCGGGTTAGTCATGATATAATGAAAATACGAGCATCGCTGTTATTAATGAAGTGAGACCGCACCGACAGAAAGGAGCGGACATGGAACGGATATATATCATTACGGGGGCTGACGGTCATTTGGGCGGCGCTCTTGTGCGCAAGCTGCAAAACAAGGACTGTTTGGTGCGGGGGCTGATTTTTTCGGACGAATCTGAGAAAACTGCCGCTTCTTCCATGCTGTCTTCGGCAACAAGCAAACCGGCATCGGAGCTGCTTGTGAAAGGGCCGCGGACACATAAGCAGCCGGCGGAGCCGGTCGGGAACATACGATACTATAAAGGGGATGTGCGGAAGACCGATACCCTCATGCCGCTTTTTGAGGGCATCGATCCCCGGGAAACCATTGTTATTCATACGGCGGGCATCGTGGATATCTCCACAGGCGCATCCCGGTTGATGAAGGATGTGAATGTAGGCGGCACAAGGAATATGATTGGCTTATGCAAAGGTTATGGCGTAAAGCGGCTGGTATATGTAAGTTCTGTTCACGCCATACCGGAGGGGGACCCTATGAGAGTAATTACGGAGGTGGACCACTTTTCTGCAGATATGGTGGTGGGCGGATATGCCAAGACCAAGGCGGAAGCTACCCAGGCTGTATTGGATTCCATAAA
>WRHG01000113.1 GCA_009783365.1 Clostridia bacterium
CGTTTCTCTCAAAACCATTGACTGTCGTTCTTTTTGCGTCTTCTTCTATATCGTTTTCAAGGTTCGTCGCTCTTGGCGAGCCTGATTAGGTTATCACATCCCTTCCCTCCTGTCAACCGTTTCCACAACTCTTTTCATGAAAAAAATCCTTGCAAACCTGCTCCTTCTATGGTATATTTGTTGCCGCGGTTTCTACAAAATCGCAGCATGCGCAAAAGAGGTGAAAGGCGTGAAGGAAAAGATCCATCCAAAATTCGGCAAGTCTACCGTCCATTGCGTGTGCGGTGAGACATTCGAAACCGGCTCCGTGAAACAGGAGCTTAAGGTCGAAATTTGCTCAAAATGTCATCCCTTCTTTACCGGCAAACAAAAACTGGTAGACAGCGGCGGACGCGTGGACCGCTTCAAGAAGCGTTTCAACATGGAATAGCCGCGGCTGATCCCCGGATACGCCGCCACTTCCAGATTTGATCTTTCTTTTCTTGCAAACTCTGTGCGGGTGGAGCAAACTATATGCTCCACCCGTCAGCAATATGACGGGGCCGGAAAGGCAACCTTGGCGGAAAGGAAGCAGATACCATGACCAAAGATAAAGCAGGCTCCAACAAGCGTGTTGATATAGGCGGGCAGGCTGTGATGGAAGGCGTGATGATGAAAGCGCCGGAAGCCATTGCGGTTGCTGTGCGCAGGCCGGATCAAACCATTGTGGTCAAGCATAGCCCCTATCAGCCCCCGGCGAAAAAGCACCCATGGATGGGATGGCCCTTTGTGCGCGGCGTAATCAACATGGTTTCCATGTTTTCGTTGGGACTTAAAACACTAGAGCAGAGTACCAAAATGCTTGGTGTTTTAGACGAAGAGCCCAGCAAGTTTGAACTCTGGCTGAGTAAGAAGCTGGGCAAGGGAATAGATAAAATCATTATGGGCTTTGCGATGGTGCTGGCCATTGCGTTGTCCATCGGCCTGTTCTTTGTTCTGCCGGAGCTCTTTGCACGCCTGCTCAAAGGGATTTGGCCTGAAAACAACATGAACCTGCTGATCAATTTGCTAAGCGGCATTTTGCGTATTTTCATTCTGACCGGCTACATCCTTTTTTGCGGCAAGGTACCGGATGTGCGGCGTACCTTCCAATATCATGGCGCTGAGCATAAAGCGGTTTATTGCAACGAAAATAACCTGCCCCTCACTCCGGAAAACGCAGATGGATTCAGCGCACTGCATCCCCGCTGCGGAACCAGCTTCTTATTGTTGGTATTTTCCATATCCATCATCCTTTTTACGCTGCTGGGCTATCAGGGCAGCAATTACGCCTGGCGGCTGTTAAGCCGCCTAGCGTTACTGCCTGTTGTGGCAGGCTTAAGCTATGAAGCGCTGAAAGCCCTTGCCCATTCCAACACCGGGTTTGCCAGGGGCTTGCGATGGCCCGGCCTTCAAATGCAGCGGCTCACCACAAAGGCGCCTTCCTCTGACATGTTGGAGGTAGCCATTGTAGCCATGAACGTGGCTCTTCATGGAATGCCCAAGATGGACATCACCCCGGATGGATACGCAGTACTGAAGGACTACCGGCAAAGCGATCCCGCCTATCAGCCTCCGGAAGAGCTTACGGCCAGTGATGCCGCAACCGGTCAGGTTGACGTCGCAGAGGAACCTTCGATTGACCTGTCTGCGCCGGATGGATCCGCTGAAGGCAGCGTGGTTGCAGACTCTGCTCTTTGAAAACCCATGCGCATTTGCCACGCTCTGTCCCAAGCCATCGGCACTTTGGAAGCCGCCCAAATCCCTGATCCTTCCACGGACGCCGCCCGGTTACTGGCCGCCGTTGTAGGTTTGCAACCAATGGAGTTGTCCATTCATGGCAACAAAACGCTCACACAACGGCAGGAACGGCGTTTATCGACGCTCCTGCTTCAGCGCGCGTCACGCAAGCCGCTTCAGTATGTGCTGGGAACCCAGCACTTCTATGGCCTTCCTTTCACAGTGAACAAATATGTATTGATCCCCCGGCCCGAGACAGAGACCCTCTGTGAACTGGCCCTGTCGTTCATGCGCAATACCGCCGCTTTTCCGAAAGTACTGGATCTTTGCACCGGCAGCGGAGCAATCGCTGTGGTGGTCAAACATGAGTGCCCCGAAGCGGAAGTAACCGCCGTTGATACCAGCCGGGACGCATTACGCGTGGCCCGGCGAAACGCCTGCGACAATCAAGCGGCAATCCGTTTCCTGCAGGGGGATCTGTTGGCTCCCATAGCGGGCGAGCGTTTCCATTGCATCCTTTCAAACCCACCCTATGTGGAAAGGAAACTCCTACAAACCCTTCAGGATGAAGTGCTCTTTGAGCCGGCAATCGCTCTGGACGGAGGCGCCGACGGTATGGATTTCTACCGCAGAATCGCAAGGGAAGCACCGCTCCACTTATATCCGGGGGGATTGTTAGGGCTGGAAATCGGTGACGGGCAAGGGGATGCGGTCTGCGCGTTATTGGCGCGTCAGCATTGCTTTACCTCCATCACGCGCCATCGTGATCTTCAAGGGGTGGAACGGGTGGTTCTGGCCCAAATGGACCCCCATGTCCAAATCCCCGCTTCTCCCCCATAGCGGTCCCGTGGTTCTTGCATGAGGAAGGAAAGGAGAAAACGACTTGCTGGAAAAATTCGATTGGATGCTGGGCCGCTATCAGGAGTTATGCGAAGCTATCGGCCAGCCGGAGACCATCGCCAATCAGGCTCTTTGGCAAAAGCTGCTCAAGGAGCAGGCTTCATTGGAAGCATCCGTAAAAGCATATGGAGAATATGAACGTCTCCTTCAGGAAATAGAAGAAACAAAGGGGCTTTTGGCCCAGCACGACTTGGCTGAATTGGCTGCGGAGGAACTGGCCCGGCTCACCCGGCAAAAAGAAACGCAGGAACAAGCTCTAAAACTCTTGCTCCTGCCAAAGGATCCGGATGACGAACGAAATGTGGTAGTGGAGATCCGCCAGGGCGCCGGCGGCGATGAAGCCGCTCTTTTTGGCGCTTTGCTGCTGCGTATGTATCAGCGTTATGCTGAACGCCATCGTATGAAAGTAGAGCCGGTAAACTACAACCTTACGGAACTGGGCGGCGTAAAAGAAGCTGTCTTCAGCATCTGCGGAAGCGGAGCCTTTAGCCGGCTGAAATATGAAAGCGGAGTCCACCGGGTACAGCGGGTACCCTCTACCGAGTCCAGCGGCCGTATCCATACCAGCACATGCACAGTGGCTGTGCTGCCGGAGGTGGAAGATGTGGAGGTAAACGTCAGCCCCAACGATCTGCGTATCGACGTGTACCGGTCCACCGGCCATGGCGGCCAATGCGTCAACACCACCGATAGCGCTGTACGTATTACTCACATACCCACCGGCCTGGTAGTGACCTGTCAGGATGAAAAAAGTCAGATCAAAAACCGGGACAAGGCTCTGCGCGTCTTGAAAAGCCGGTTGTACGATAAATTACGGGAGGAAAAAGACGCTGCCTACGCCGCCCACCGCAAGGGACAAATCGGTACCGGAGACCGCAGCGAGCGCATCCGGACCTACAATTTTCCGCAAGGGCGCGTGACCGATCATCGAATCGGCTTGACCCTTTACCGGATTGAAGAGATTCTGGATGGGGATTTGGATGAAACCATGGACGCGCTATCGTTGGCGGAGCAGTCCGAAAAATTGAAGGAACTAGGGGAACAAAACGGATGATCACTGAACGGCGATCCCCGGACGCATGCGCCATCGAGCGGGCGGCGGCGCTGCTGAGAGCCGGCGGGCTGGTAGCATTCCCCACGGAGACGGTCTATGGTCTGGGAGCAAACGCCTTTGACCAGGATGCCGTTCATAAAATTTTCGCGGCCAAAGGACGGCCTTCCGACAACCCGTTGATCGTCCATGTTGCGGACGTAGAAGCGGCGCTTCCCTTATGCCATATAAGCCGTGAGGCCCATATCCTGATAGATGCCTTTTGCCCGGGGCCGCTGACCCTCCTGCTTCCCAAAACGGACCGTGTTTTACATCAGGTTAATGCGGGACTTCCCAATGTTGCCATCCGCATTCCCAGCAATCCCATAGCCCAGGCGCTGCTGCGCGCCAGCCGGTTGCCCATTGCCGCCCCCAGCGCCAACGCCAGCGGCCGGCCAAGCCCTACTACGGCAGACCACGTTTACCATGATTTGCAGGGAAAAGTACCCCTCATCCTGGACGGCGGGCCATGCACTGTGGGGCTGGAAAGCACGGTGCTGGACATGACGGCGGAAACACCTACCATCCTTCGGCCCGGCGCCATAACGCTGGAGCAGTTGCTTGCGGTTCTACCCGCGGCGCGGGTGACGGACAGCGTTCTGCGGCCCCTAAAGCAAGGAGAAAAGGCATGCTCTCCCGGTATGCTGTACCGCCATTATGCGCCCAACGGAAAGTTAGTGCTGGTGACCGGGCAGCCCGATCGCGTTCGCGACCGCTGCCTGCACCTTTATCGGCAGGCAACGCAGGAGGGCATTGTCGCCAAAATTCTGATCTTTGAGGAACATCGGCCGCTGTATAATGCATATTGGACGGATGAGGAGAGCGGTACTCTTCGTTCCATGGGCTTCCTGTCTCATCCGGAGACCGTCGCACGGAGGCTTTTCTCCCTTTTGCGCCGAATGGACGAAGATGGGGCGGAACTGATCCTTTGCGAGGCAATGGCGCCCTGCGGCATTGGCTTGGCGATCATGAACCGCTTGCGCCGCGCCGCGTCCTTTCGCATGGAGGATGCGGACCAGCCTTGGCATCCCCTGGAAAGGAGCCGTCAATGAAGACCGTTCTTTTTCTCTGCACGGGCAACACCTGCCGCAGTCCTATGGCGGAGTGCATGTTCAACCATCTTTGCGGAGAGCGGAAACTCCCTTATTCCGCCCGTTCCGCAGGCCTGTATGCCTGCGAGGGTTCCCACGCATCCGACGGCGCTTGCGCCGCGATGAGGGATCGCGGTCTGTCTTTATCCAGGCACAGGGCCCAGCCGCTTACGGAAGCCCTAGTCCGGGAGAGTTGCCTTATCATGGCTATGACACCTGAACACGCAGCATTTTGCCGGCAACGGTATCCCCTTGTACCGGTACGTTCTTTCGCGCCTCCGATCCCCGATCCCTTCGGATGTCCGGCATCATCGTACCGCGCGGCTGCCGACGCCATAACGGCCCAACTCTTATTGCTTTTAGACGAATTGGCAAATGGAACGGGAAATGAATCCCGGACATAGATGACAATATGAGAATTCAACAACAAACTATCAAAAGAAACCTATGGCATAACGTTTGATAGCACAATTAGCCTTGCAAATCATGAATTCAAGGTATATAATGAGGAACGTGCGGGCCGCATGGCTGGCCCCTTCCATCAAAGGAGGCCTACATGAACCTGTTTGAGGACGGCATGCCGTTTTTCAAAGGAAACCTGCACTGTCATACCACCGTCAGCGACGGCGCACTTTCACCGGAGAACGTGGTTGGGCTGTATCAGGGGCTTGGGTATGATTTGCTTGCCATCACGGACCATCGATATTTTTCTGGAGCCAGCCGCTTTGCACGCGGAATGCTATTGCTAGCAGGGATTGAAATAGATTGTGATCTTCCACGCGAGGCGTTACACATCATCGGCATCGGCATGGGGGCAGAATATGCGCATCGTAAAAATCAGAGGCTGGATCCGCAGTCCTGCATTGATGAAATACGACAGCACGGAGGCTGCGCCATAGTGGCTCATCCCGCCTGGTCACTAAATACTCTGGAAACGCTGACCGGGCTGCGCCATACAACCGCCGCGGAGATCTACAACTCCTTTTCAACATTTCCCTGGAATGGCGACCGGGCAGATTCCAGCCTGTTGCTCGACCTTGCCGCCACCCACGGCGCACCCTACAATGTTGTAGCCTCGGACGACTCCCACAGATATAAGGGGGAAGAAGGCCGGAGTTTTACCATGATACAAGCGGAGGCGCTGACGGCGAAAGACATTATTCAGGCATTACGTGAAGGCCGCTTCTATGCCAGCCAGGGCCCCCGCTTTGAGCAGATCATATTGGAGGAGGACCGGGTATGCATCTGCTGTTCACCGGTGGAAACCGTCTTTTTTTATAGTAATATCCCCCGGGCCTACGGCAGATTTGTCACAGTCCCATTGCAATCTGAGGCTGAATACAGCTTGCGGACCCCCCCCGGAGCGATGTGCCCATGTTGCCTGATTATTC
>WRHG01000114.1 GCA_009783365.1 Clostridia bacterium
AGCGCCGTATCCCAGTTTTTTGGCGTACCCTTTTCGTTTCTTACATGGCCCGGCCTTGGCGTTGTGGCCTCCGCTTTTTTTCGGCTTCAGGGCATGGTTTGGCTTTCCCTCCCCCTGATCGCGTTCAAAACCGACACCGGCCTGCGCATGCCTCAATGGCTTGGATACGCCCTGTACCCCCTGCACTTGCTCCTATTGATCGCTTTAAAGTATTGGGTTTTCGGCATGTCCTGGCAAGCGCTTCTGGCTCCTTTTGTCCGATCGTTCTAGCAGCCTGACCCCTTGCGGCGTCAGGGTTCCTCATGCCGATGGGCTGATTCACAATACAGGCACCGGTATACATGGTTCTCCCGGTCCGCCAGAAAAAAAATCTGTTCGATCTCCCGTTCTTCCTGGGAAACGCAGCGGGGGTTCCTGCACCGGATCACATTGGATACCCTCTCCGGCAGGGCGAGGCACTTCTTCTCCGCTCTTACGCCCTCGCGGGTCACGTTGACCGTGATCCCCGGGTCGGTGTATCCAAGCATATCCAAATTGATGGAAATCTCGGCGTCTATTTTGATGATATCCTTCTTGCCCATGCGCCGGGATTTGGCATTTTGAATAATCGCCACGGAGCAACCCTGCTGATTGAGCTTCAGATAGCGATAAATCTCCATGCTCAGCCCGGCCTGAATGTGGTCAATCACATAGCCGTTTTGAATGCTGTCGATATTCATAATGAGGCCTCCATCATTTTGATCATCAGCGCCATGCGCACGTACTTTCCATAAAGTACCTGCTTAAAATAACAGGCTCGGGAGTCCTCATCGACTGCCCGGCTGATTTCATTGACCCGTGGCAGCGGATGCATCACACACAGATCCGGCTTGGCCAGGGACAGTTTTTCAGGATCAAGAATGTAACGGTCCTTGAGGCGTACATAGTCCGCCTCGTTAAAAAACCGCTCCCGCTGAACCCGGGTCATATAAAGGATATCAAAGTCGCCGATCACATCCTCCAGCTTTTCCACCTCGGTGAAAGGGAACTGCTGCTTATACAAGCTCTCCCTCAAATAGTCAGGTATGCGCAGCTCCTTGGGCGAAATGAACACGAAACGAATGTTCTGATAACGGGTCATGGCGTTTACCAGGCTATGCACCGTGCGGCCAAACTGTAAATCCCCGCACATGCCCAGTACCAACCGGTCCAGCCTGCCCTTCTCCCGCCGGATTGTCAGGAGATCCGCCAGGGTTTGCGTAGGATGATTATGCCCGCCGTCCCCCGCGTTGATAATGGGTACCGGCGAACACTGCGCCGCCACGGCCGGGGCGCCTTCCTTGGGGTGGCGCATGGCGATGATATCCGCATAGCAGCCTACTGTGCGCACAGTGTCCGCCACGCTTTCCCCCTTTGCGGCGGAACTGCTGTCCGCCGAGGAGAACCCAAGCACATTCCCTCCCAGTTCCATCATAGCCGCTTCAAAGGACAGCCGAGTTCGCGTGCTCGGTTCAAAAAAGAGCGTGGCGAGCTTTTTGCCCTTCATCCGCTCCGTGTACTGTTGTGGCTGATGGATGATATGATCCGCCATATCAATCAGTTCGTCAATCTCTCTTCTTTGCAGGTCCATAATATCAATTAAATGCCGCATTCCTTTTCCTCCTTGCCTTTAGCCATGTATCCAGCGCCCGTCAGCAGGATCGTTCCGAAAACGGATCAGCGCCGCCACCTGCTCCGCCCTGATATATCCGATTTCCGAAGCCACCTTGACCAAAACATCAAAATTGCATAGGCTCACATTTTTCACCAGTGCTTTCTCCAGCGACTCAAGGCCCTTTTTCATACCATAAGTGAAAATACTGGCGATGCCCAAAACCTGAGCGCCGGCTTCCCGCAATGCTTCTACGACCTCGACAACACTGCCGCCGGTTGATATAAGGTCCTCAATCACTACCACCTTATCGCCCGAGCACAGTTTGCCTTCTATTTGGTTGGCTCTTCCATGCTCCTTTGCGCCCGCGCGCACATAACCCATGGGAAGGCCCATCATATGGGCCGCAATGGCTGCGTGGGCGATTCCGGCAGTGCTGGTACCCATTAAAACCTGACAATCAGGGTATTCCCGCTCAATCAATTCCGTGAGGCTTCTCTCCACCTGATCCCGCACACGCGGCGCGGTAAGGATAAGACGGTTGTCACAGTAAATAGGGCTTTTGATGCCGCTGGCCCAGGTAAAAGGTTCGTCAGGCCGTAAAAAAATCGCTCCGATTGACAGCAGTGCTTTGGCTATGTTCGCTTCCACCATATCTTTCTCCTTTGCTAGCGTATATTAGGCGGCATGGCCAAACCGTCAGCCAGCTTCCAGAAATTCTTTTTTACAGCGCCGGTATGCGCTTACGGGATCCTCCGCCCTGGTGATCGGCCTGCCAACCACGATGAAGTCGCTGCCGCCAAGCCTGGCTTTTCGCGGCGTCGTCACCCGCGCTTGATCGTCACCCTTGGAATCGGCGAACCGGATACCGGGCGTAACCGTCAGGAAATCTCCTCCACAGGCCTCTTTCACCAAAGCCGCCTCATGCGGCGAACAAACCGCGCCATCCAACCCAGCATCACTTGCGTTTCGCGCATAGTGGGCAACCGTGTCGCCCATTCCGGCCCGGATGAGCAACTCTCTTTGCATCCGTTCCTCGCTGGTGGATGTAAGCTGCGTGACAGCCAGCACGGTAGGCCTTCCGCCATCCGGGCGGGTCAGCCCTTCCATAGCGGCGCGCATCATATCCACGGTGCCCGCGGCGTGCAAGTTCGTCATATCAATATTCAACTTTGTCAGCGAGCGCATGGCGCTTCTCACCGTATTGGGAATATCGTGAAGCTTAAGGTCCAAAAAAACACTGTGGCCACGATCTTTGATCTCACGTACAATCCGCGGCCCTTCCGCGTAAAACAATTCCATGCCCACTTTCACAAAGGGCTTTTCATCCTGAAATTTCTCCAAAAATCCATAAACCGCCTGAGCGTCCGGAAAATCCAAAGCGATGATCACATCCGGCTCCACCTGGTTTCTCATTTCCACGCACCTCCAATGATTTTCTGCAAATTATCAATGCCGTACAACCGCATCACACGAGGCAAATCATCCACGATGGACGCGCATGCATAGGGGTCCACCAAGGTCTGTGCGCCAACTTGTACCGCGGCAGCGCCGGCAAGCATCATTTCAATCACATCCTCGGCTGTGGCCACTCCGCCCATGCCCATCACAGGGATGCTGACCGCTTGAGCAACCTGATAGATCATGCGTAACGCCAGCGGAAAAATAGCGGGACCGGAAAGGCCGCCCATGATGTTGGCCAGCAGCGGCCGGCCCGTTCGCAAATCAATACGCATGCCCAAAACCGTGTTGATAAGGCTGAGGCCGTCCGCTCCCGCTTCTTCACAGGCTTTCGCCACCGAGACGATATCCGCCGCATTGGGGCTCAGCTTCACATAAACAGGCTTGCTGGCAACCGCTTTCACAGCCCGGGTTACCTCCGCCGCGCTTGCCGGCTCCATGCCAAAAGCCATGCCGCCGCCGTGGACATTGGGACAGCTGATATTAAGCTCGATCAGCCCGATTTGGGAGCATTGATTCATCAACCGGCAGCATTCCACGTATTCGTCCAAAGAGAATCCGCTGATGTTCGCGATAACCGGCTTATAAAAAAACGACGCAAGTTCAGGAAGCTCATGCTGGATCACATGATGAACGCCCGGGTTTTCCAACCCCACGGCATTTAACATGCCGCTCGCGCATTCCGCTACCCTTGGCGTGAGGTTTCCGGGGCGCGGTTCAAGCGTGGTGCCCTTCAATACAAAGGTACCAAGGATGTTGATATCATAAAATTCACGCATTTCCTTTCCAAAGCCAAAGGTTCCGCTGGCCGGTATTATCGGATTATCCAGCGTCCAGCCAGATAGGGTTACCCGGGTGTTCACCATAATATCTCCTCCCCGAGCATCACAGGCCCATCCTTACAAATTCGCTTGTTTCCGTATCGGGTACGGCAGGAGCAGCCCATACATACGCCAAATCCGCAGGCCATCCTTTCCTCAAAGCTGTACTGGCCGCACACTTCCGCTTCCTGCGCCAGTTGATGTACTGTCTGGAGCATGGGTTCCGGCCCGCAGGCAAAAACATAGTCGTACTTGCCGCGCAGTTCCTTCATTCCCTCCGTAACAAGGCCACGCTTACCCATGCCTCCGTCCAGGGTAAATAATTGGGTCATCACCTTCAAATCCTCAAACTCCTTCCACAGAAAAGCATCCGAGCAGCTTCCAAAACCAAGAACAACGATGGGCTTCATGCCAATGGCCAAAAGCCGTTTGCAAAGCCCATAAAGCGGCGGCGCGCCCACTCCGCCGCCGACGAGCAGCGGCGCTTGGCTTCCGCCCACCTCCGCCAGGTCCAAGTCATACCCGTTTCCCATGCCTGTCAGCAGATCCAAAGCCGCGCCTTCCTCCATCCGGCTCATCGCCTGGGTGCCGCGGCCCACCACTTTGTATATGATCTCCACATGGCCCTTCATACCAGGCTTCCACTCACACACGGATATGGGTCTGCGCAAATAAAAACCCGGCACGGCAACCTGTACGAATTGGCCGGGTCTTGCGATCCTCCGCGTATCTCCCAAAAGGCGCATTCGCAAAACATCACGGGCTATGACCCTGTTGCTGTTCACTATAAAGCGCGTTTGCATTCCCATACCGCTTCGCCTCCTACCAGGGTCATGACGCATTGTCCGTATACCTCCATCCCCTCGAAGGGAGTGGCCCGTCCTTTGGAAATAAAATCCTTGGAATGGACTACATCCTTCGCTTCCAGGTCAAATACCGCCAAATCCGCGGGCTGTCCTTCCCGCAACGCAACAGGATCCAAATGAAACCGGCGTCTGGGCGCATCCGTCATAGCCGCCAGCAGTCGTTCCAATGGTATAAGTCCCGTTTTCACAAGCCCGGTATATAACACAGCGAATGCGCATTCAAGCCCTACAACGCCCATGGCGCTTCCCGCCAAACCGAGGCTTTTTTCCGCAATGCCGTGGGGCGCATGGTCCGTGGCAATTATATCAATGGTGCCGTCCCCCAGGCCCTCCAGCAACGCTTCCTGATCCGCCCTGCTTCGAATGGGCGGATTCATCTTCCAATTGCCATCCTCTTGCAACAATTCGTCATGCAGCAGCAAGTAGTGAGGCGCGGTTTCACAGGTCACGTCCACACCCTCTCGCTTGGCCTTGCGTATCAAAGTCACGCTTTCTCTGGCGGACACATGACACACATGATACCGGCATCGGGTTTCCGCCGCCAAGCGCAGATCCCGAGCCACCTGGCGCCATTCGCTTTCACGGGAAATACCCTTATGTCCCATACGGGCCGCGTATGCGCCCTCATGGATGTATCCCTCATGAAGCAGGCTGTTATCCTCGCAGTGGGCGGCGACCAACCCGCCCAAACGCCGGACCCGGCGCATGGCTTCCCGCATCGTATCTTCATCCTGTACCCCACATCCATCATCGGAAAACGCGACAACAAAAGGCAACAGCGCCGCATAGTCCGCCAACCGGCCTTCTCCGCGCCTGCCTCGGGTCAGCGTGCCATAAGGATACACTCTTGTGACGGCGTCACGATCGATAATATCTCGCTGCTGCCGCACATGATCCGCGCAGTCCGGGGGCGGGTTCACGTTTGGCATAGCGCACAGCGCTGTGTAACCCCCTCTGGCGCCCGCCCTGCTTCCGGCCCAAATGGTCTCCTTATATGAAAAACCCGGTTCCCGAAGATGTACATGAACATCAACGAGACCCGGGACGAGGAGTTTTCCCTCCAATGAAAGGGACAGCACCTCGCTGTCTTGCCGCAAAGAGGATGGACACATGATCCTGCCCTGCGAAAGCGCAACATCGCCTCTACAAAGCTTACCATCCTTATACATGTCCGCGTCCTTCAGCAAACGCTGCAAATGGAACTCTCCTTCCGCTTCCGCGTTAGGCCTTTTCGCATTTCCAATTTTGTATCATAGAGGAAGAATGCGCCGATGTCAAGGAGGCTTGATTGAAAATTCTCCCATTTTGATTGAAAATTTTCTCGTTTCTACCGTGCGTTTATCGTGATTTCCCCTCTTATGCTATAATACTGTCAACGGCAGTATTTTTTGGTTTTTTGTGCAAACATAGTGGTAACCGTGCTGCAAACGCGTTTCCAAATTGA
>WRHG01000115.1 GCA_009783365.1 Clostridia bacterium
CGAGACGATGGGCCTTTTTGAGCCGAACTCAACAGACGCCGCCGCGGAGAAGCATGTGCCTGTGATTGAGGTGAGGGGCAACACGGCGACGGTGACGGTGAGCGGCGTCCGCCACCCGATGACGGAAGAACATCATATTTCATGGGTTATGCTTCACAGCGACCAGGGAAATCAGCGAAAGAAACTGTCTCATACCGGTGAGCCGGCGGCGGTCTTCGCTTTGGCGGAAGGAGACCGGCCCCTCGCGGTATATGCGCGCTGCAACTTGCATGGGCTCTGGAAAGGTCAATGAATTGTTGGAGTACAACGTTGCGTATGATGATGTATCACAATTGAAAGGAAGAGAAGCGTATGAGGTATATTTGCGGACTCTGCGGATATATATACGATGAAGCGAATGGTGATTCGGCGGAAGGGATCGCGCCGGGCACCGTCTGGATGAATGTGCCGGACGAGTATGCTTGCCCGCTATGCGGCGCCGGCAAGGAGGCCTTTGAGGCTGAGTAGCGTATTTCTTTCCCCCGGAACAACATAGATAATTATAGACAAATCATGCGTGTTGCGGGCGCCGCGCTTATCCATAAGGGAGTCGCGCCTCAGACTGTCAGGGTGTCGATCCGCGCCAGTTCTTCCTTCGTAAAGGCCGGAGCATGCACAATTTTCGCGTTTTCCATGACTTGCTCCGGCTTGCTGGCCCCAATCAGCGCGGATGTGACCGCCTCGTCGCGCAAAACCCACTGCAGCGCCATTTCAGCCAGGCTTTGTCCGCGCGCCATGGCGATATCATTAAGCTGTGACACCGTGTGCAGCAATTTTTCTGTTATGGACTCCGGCTTAAGAAAGCGTGGGTCATGGCCTGCCCGGGAATCGGCGGGGATTCCGCGCAGGTACCTTGCGGTCAGTGCGCCGCCCTGCAATGGGGAAAAGGCGATGCATCCCATCTTTTCCTTTCGCAGCGTGTCTGTTAACCCGTTTTCTACCCATCGGTTGAGCATGCTATAGCTGGGTTGATGGATGAGCAGAGGCGTGCCAAGCGCCCGCATGATGCGAACAGCTTCGGCGGTCTTATCAGCCGGATAGTTTGAAATGCCCGCATAAAGCGCCTTTCCGCTGCGGACAATGGCGTCCAACGCACCCATGGTTTCCTTGACAGGGGTTTCTGGGTCGGGACGATGATGGTAGAAGATGTCCACATAGGATAGCCCCATGCGCCGAAGGCTTTGGTTCAGGCTTGCGATGAGGTATTTGCGGCTTCCCCAGTTGCCATATGGGCCGGGCCACATATCATAACCCGCCTTGGTAGAGATGATCAATTCATCCCGGTATGGTCGCCAGTCCTGCCGCATGTGGACGCCAAAGTTCCGCTCTGCCTCCCCATATGGCGGGCCATAGTTGTTTGCCAAGTCAAAGTGAGTGATCCCCTGGTCAAAGGCGGTGCGAAGCAGTTGCCGCTGGGTGTCAAAAGGCGTAATATTTCCGAAGTTATGCCATAATCCCAGGGAAAGGATGGGGAGCATAAGGCCGCTGTTGCCGCAGCGGCGATAGGTCATGCGGTCATACCGGAGTTCGTGTGGTTGGTACATATTGTCTCCTCCTTGCGTAAAAAATCATGCCTGGCGGTAAAAATCATGAATGGCGTTGATGACCCGGGCACATTCATCCCAGGTTAGGTGATGGTACAGAGGAAGCCGCAGCAGACGCTCGCTTTCTCTGGTTGTGTATCGGTCTTTCCCGTGGAAACGCGCAAATTTAAGACCGGCTTCGGCGGAATGCAGCGGAATGTAATGGAAGACGGCTATGATCTCCCGGACTCTTAAAAAGTCGATCAGGCGGGTGCGTTCCTCGATATCCCTTGCTTTGATATAGAACATGTGCGCGTTATGGGTACAATCTGCAGGTACGGCAATCCTTTCAATCCGCCTAAGATTCACCAGGTCTTCCAGCCCTTCCCAGTATTGGTTCCAATGGGCCATGCGGGCTGAGATGACCTCATCCCGCTCTTCCAGCTGCGCGAGCAGGTAAGCGGCGTTCAGCTCGCTGGGCAAGTAGGAGGAGCCGATATCAACCCATGTATACTTATCCACTTGCCCTCGGTGGAACCGGCTCCGGTCGGTCCCTTTTTCCCGAAGGATCTCTGCTCGGTCAATCCATTTCGGATCGTTCAGGAGGATGGCGCCGCCCTCGCCCATGCTGAAATTCTTGGTTTCATGAAAGCTGATACAGCCTATGTCTGACAACGCTCCGGCGGGACGGGCCCGGTACGTTGAAGTAAGCGCCTGGGCAGCATCCTCCACCATCCATAGCCCATACTCCTGCGCTACGGCTCCCAGCGCGTTCATATCGCAGCAAACTCCGGCATAATGTACGGGCACGATGGCGCGTGTTTTTTTTGTAACGGCTTTTCGGACGCAGTCCGGGTCCAGGTTCATGGTATCCGGGCATATGTCTGTAAAGACAACGGTTGCACCCCGCAGTACAAAGGGATTGGCGGTGCTTACGAAGGTGAAGGAGGGCATGATGACCTCATCACCCGGTCCGATGTCCAGCAAGAGTGCCGCCAGTTCGATGGCAGAGGTGCAGGATGTGGTCAGCAGTGCTTTGGAGGCGCCGGTGATGGACTCCAAAAGGGTTTGGCAGCGTTTGGTAAAAGGACCGTCACCGCAAATTTTGCGGCTTCGGGCCGCTTGGGACAGGTAAGCCTCGCTATTGGGCGAATATGGGGGAATGTTGAATGGTATCATCAGGGTACCTCCCACATTTTACAAGCAGGCGCATTATACCATACTATTCTTGTGAACGGGGCAGTTCATAGCAAAACAACTCATTATCCAGCGCGAACCGCCTATTCATACAAAGAAAATCTGGGCCGCATTCATCCAATCAGGGTAAGCTCCTCGCCAATGGCATATTGCGCAATGTAACACCTAGGCTATCATCATTTGATCTTTATCTGTTGCTTTGGTTTGGAATACAAGGGTATCATACCATGCCTGCGATAAGCATACAAGCGCAGCAATAGTGAAATGTTTCCTTTCGGGAGGCTTGCGCGGAGGGGATGTTCAAAGAAGGCTGTGATATGATAGAATAGAGAAAAAAGCAGGAGGAGAAGCGGTATGAAAATCGTTCGCAAAGCGGAAGAACTGATGAGCAGTTGCGGTGAAATTGTACTAGCGTCGGTCAATGAACATGGCTATCCGCGTATCTGTGTGTTGTCGAAAATAAAATCTGAGGGGATTAATAAGGTGTATGTCGCTACCGGCATGACTGGGACAAAGACAGGACACTTTCAAGCCAATCCAAAAGCAAGTGTATGCGCATGGAAAGATGGCAATAGCATAACCTTAATTGGCACGGTCAAGGTGACAAGGGAACGCGCCGTGCTGGAGGAAATGTGGCTTGATTGGTTCATTGAGCATTTCCCCGGCGGTATTGACGATCCTAATTATTGTATCTTGGAATTTTCCTCTGAAGAAGCCACATTGTGGATAGATGGCGAGTTTGTTACGGTGGCGGCTGCTGATTTGCGTTAGGTATGCGGGCGGAGATAACGCGGTTGCCAGGAAGGAGTATACCCGAAGCGCGACGAACGTTGCAATGAATTGAGCCATGTTCGGCTTTTTTGGTTCGGGTCCGCCGGAGGAAACAGGAAGAACGGTAAAAAAGGGGCGAACGGAATGAAGATTGTTGGCGTGCTGGGAAGCTTGAATGTGGATCTAACAGTTACGGTGCCACGCTTCCAAGAAGCTGGTGAAACCATTACGGGAACGGGATTTTACACCTTTACGGGCGGCAAAGGCGGCAATCAGGCTGTTTCTTTGGCCAAACTGGGTGTGCCCACGATGATGATCGGTAAGCTGGGCGCGGATCAAAACGGCGCGCTGTACCGGGATACGATGCAGGACCTGGGTATTGAGCAGCATACGGTCCAAACGGTGGACCATGTACCCACCGGCGTAGCAATGATCGAGGTGGATGCTTCGGGTGAAAACCGCATCGTCGTCGTGCCTGGCGCCAACTACGCCGTGGATCGGCGGCAAGTGGACTTCATGATGGGCGAGTTGCTGGCCTGCGACATGGTGCTGATGCAACTGGAAATCCCCATGGATACGGTAGAGTATGCGGCGCAGAAGCTGCACGGAGAAGGGAAAATCGTGATCCTGGACCCCTCGCCCGCCGTGCCGTTGAGCGAAAGGCTTTTGCGCGCGTGCACCTATATTGTTCCCAATGAAAGCGAGCTTCGCATCTTAAGCGGGATGGAAGCGGACACGGACGAGCAGGTGGAGGCGGCGGCTCAAACACTTCTGGAAAAAGGCGCCCGATGTATTGTTGTGAAACTGGGCACCCGGGGCGTCATGCTGGTGAGCAAACAAAGTTCGCTTCACGTGCCGGGTTTTAAAGTGAACGCCCTTGATACCACCGGCGCAGGCGACGCTTTTGTGGCAGGATTTGCCGTTTCACTGTTGGAAGGCAAAATGCCGGCGGAGGCTGTGCGGTTTGGAAACGCGGCCGCGGCACTTTCTACCACAGCCATGGGCGCGCAAAGCGCGATGCCCGCCAGAGCCCAAGTGGATGATTTGCTGCAGCGGGGCAGGTAGGCGTATTTGGGGCAAGAAAAGCAGGATATTGGGCCGGCGTTTGTGAGGGGCGCCGGCTCGTCTGCTGAAACACCGCCACAACCCCGGCTTTTTCCTTGTCCAAGGCTTGCCCTCTGTGCTATAATCGTCCGTAAGGCCAAATCAATGTACTGGAAGGCCCGGGAGAAGGCACGGAGGGACGAAGGATTGTATGGGTGTTGCGCGCAAGCGGAAAACGCGGGATAGAAAGCTGGCTAACCGGGAAATGAGCTGGCTGTGGTTTAACCGGCGCGTGCAAATGGAAGCCGACCATCCTGCCAATCCTCTGCTGGAAAGGGCCAAATTCTTGGCCATTGTAAGCTCGAACTTGAGTGAATTTCTGCAGGTTCGTTATCACGGTATCTGCATGCAGGCTCATGGCGCGGAAGCAGCCAGGAAAGTACAGGGCGGCATGACAGCCAGGTCCTTATACCGCCGTGTAAACCGGGAGGTCCTTCACCAGGAAAACCATCAGTACCTGCTCTTTGGGGGTATTCGAAGCGAATTATATCTTCAGGACGTGCAGCTATATCCGGTTTTTGCCCTGACGGAAGCCATGCGGGAAAAGGAAGCATCCATTTTTCGAAAAGAGATCAAGACAAATCTTAAGCGGCTTGCGGTGCAGGCGCAGCCACAGCAAAAGCAGCTATACCTTTTGATTAAGCTGGTGACGCCCCGAAAGAAGGCATCCCGCTTCGTAACTCTTGCACTGCCTACAGCATTGCCAAGGTTGTATGACCTGTCCACGGATCCCAGGGCACGCCGGCTGATTCGGCTGGAGGACATTGTGCGCCATTCGTTGCGTCAGGTTTTTCCAAGGGAACGAGTAGAACTTGCGGCAGTATTTCGGGTGATTCGCAATCAAAATTTTCCGCTGATGGATACTCCGGACATGGACACGCCCGCAGCGGTGCGAAACATGCTCCGCAAGAGGAGAACGGGCAAGGTGGTTCGGTTGGAGGCGGAGGAGCGCATGAGTGAAGAAATGCTCGTGATGCTTATGCAGCGCTTTGACCTGAGGACGGAGCAACGGTATCGCGTCACAGGGCCGCTGGATTTGAATAGGCTGTTGATGAATTTATATGGATTATTGCAGCGCAACGATTTAAAATACCCTGCGACGGAACCGCTGCTGCTTTCGGAATTGATGGGGAACAACCTATGGAGAAGGATGGCTGCCAAGGATACCTTGCTGTACCATCCTTATCATAGTTTTGCGCCTGTGGAGCATTTTTTGCAGTTGGCCGCCAGGGATCCGGCGGTACAAGCCGTCCGGCAAACCCTGTACAGGGTCGGCGGTAACAGTCCTGTTGTGCAAGCTCTCATGGAAGCGGCGGAAAACGGTAAGGAAGTTGTGGTGCTCTTTGAGGCTTGCGCCCGCTTTGACGAGGAGAATAACCTTTTCTGGGGAGAAAGGCTGCAACGTGCGGGATGCAGGGTGATTTTCGGTGTGCAGGGGCTAAAGACCCATAGCAAAATTACCTTGGTAGACCGGTTGGAAAGAGGGAAGGTTCGCCGCTATCTTCATCTGGGTACCGG
>WRHG01000116.1 GCA_009783365.1 Clostridia bacterium
ATGGCTTCGGTTGCCTCGAAGGCTTTCGCCCCGGAGGTGGTCATGCCAAAGGGGAAACCGATCGCAGCGTCCACTTTTACCGTACTGCCCGCCAAAAATGCCGCCGCATCCTTTACGCGGGAAGGCATCACGGCTACAGCGGCGTATCCGTTGGCTTTTGCTTCGTCGCAGAGTTGTTTTAGGTCCGCCAGCGTGGTCTCCGGTTCCAACAGAGCGGCGTCCAGCATGGAAGCGTAGCTTTGGAGGGCCATATCCGCCGGATCCCTCCTTCCATGCCGTATTGTTTTGGATAAACACCTTGCTTTGATGTCATTAACATCCCTGGCGGGCGCGCTGCGCGCTCTCTTTTGCGTTCATTACTTTTGGCCCTTTTTCGACTGCAACAGCACCGCCACAAGGATGATGGAGCCCTTTACCAGGCCTGTGAGGAAGGGCGGGATGCGCGCCGCGATCAGCAGGCTTTCAATCAGTTGCAAGGACAATGCGCCAAAAAATGTACCCGCGATGCGTCCGCGGCCGCCGCTGAAGGACGTTCCGCCGATGATCGCCGCGGCGATGGCGTCCAGCTCGTACCCCACGCCCGCCGTGGCCGCCGTTACCGAGGAGAGGCGGGAGGAGAACAGGAAGGAGGTGATACCCACCATCAGGCCCAGCAGCATGTAAATCTTCATCTTAACCCGGTTGACGCTGACGCCGGCCAGCCGCGCCGCCGTTTCGTTGGAGCCCACGGCGTATACGTACCGGCCGAACTTGGTTTGGGTGGCGATCACCGCCATGATCACCGCGAGCACCACAAAGACAAAAGCCAGGTTGGGGATGCCCAGCGTGCTCCCCGCCGCGATCATGCGGAAGGAGGCCAGAATGTCGCTGTCAACGCTGAACGGACCGCCCTGTCCCAACTGCACGATCACGGAACGGAAGATGGAGGTGGTGGCCAGGGTAACGATAAAGGGGGCGATTTTGCCCTTGGTAATGAAGAAGCCGTTTAGGCTGCACATCAGCACCGAGAATACCAGGCAAAACAGCAGCATCAAAACGGGCGACTTTGTGTAGTTAAGCACCACCACGCCCAGGCCGGCGGTGATGGCGATGTTCGAACCCACGGACAGATCGATCATGCCGGCGATGATCACCAGCGTCATGCCCAGGGCCAGGATACCCCTGATGGTGGATTGCATCACCAGGGTGGAAAGGCTGCTGTAGCTCAGGTAGCCCGGGTTGATCACCAGCATGAGGACCAGCAGCAGCAGGAAAGATAAAATATAGGTGTGGTTGGTATACACGTACTTGAATTTCCCCAGCAGGTCCACGCGCCTTTCGGTCGTCTTTACGCTCATTGTGCCACCTCCAAATTTGCGCCTGTGGAATAGTACATCATTTTTGATTCGGTCAGCTCATCGCGGGACATTTCCGCGTTCACTTTTCCCTTGTACATCACGACACACCGATCACATACGCGGTAAATCTCGGGGAATTCGGCGCTGAAGATCACAATGCTCTTGCCGGCCTGCGCCAGTTGGTTGATGAGTTTGTAAATCTCAAACTTGGCTCCGACATCAATTCCCTGGGTGGGATTATCCAGTATGTATAGATCCGCATCGATTTCCAGCCATCTGGACAGCACCACTTTCTGTTGATTTCCGCCGGAGAGGGAAGTGATGAAGTTGTCCGGGCTGCCGAATCTGATATTCGTAATCTGAACCATTTCGTGAAAACGGCTCAGCTCTTCTTTCTTTTTGATAAACAACTTTTTGTGGGATTTCACGAAGAAAGCCATGGAGGTATTGTTGAGAATGGAAAGATCTGGCAAGACAGACCTTTCCTTGCGGCTGCGGGGCACCATGCCGACGCCCGCCTTCATCACCGCGCCGATGCTCCTTAGCTGCAGCGGCTTTCCGTGGAGCATAATGGCGCCGCCGGTGAGCTTTCGCACACCGAACAGGCTCTCGGATAATTCGCCGTGGCCGGCGCCGAATAGCCCGGTGACGGCAACCACTTCCCCCTGCTTTACCGAAAAGGAGATGTCTCGGAAAAAGGGTTCGCAGGAAAGGTTCTCCGCCTCCAATACCACCTCGTCCGTGGATACGGTGCCGCCGTGCTCCACATCCACCACGCTGCGGCCCACCAGCAAATCGGTCATTTGCTGCTCGTTGATGTCCTTGAACTCACCGCTTTGGATAAAGCGGCCGTCCCGCAATACGGTGTACCGGTCGCAGATGGCAAACAACTCGGGCATTTTGTGGGAAATGTAGATCATGCTGACCCCTTCCGACTTCAACTTGCGCATCAGGCCGAAAAGCACCTCAATTTCTTTGTTGGTGAGAGAGGTGGTGGGCTCGTCCATGATGATAAGCCGGGTGTCGAACATGATGGATTTGGCGATTTCAACCAGCTGCCGCCGGGAGGTATCCAAATCGCGGATATAGGCGGTGGGGTCGATATCCAGGTTGATCCGGGCCATCAGCTCGGCGCATTCCTTGATCATTTGCTTTTTGTTTAAAAAGCCATATTTTTTGGTGAGTTCCCCGGCCAAAAAAATATTTTCGTACACCCGCAAATCCTCGATTACGCTCAGCTCCTGGTGGATAAAGCGAATGCCATGCTGCATCGCCTTGTGCATGGTCATATCGCCCGCGTCTTGCCCATCGATACAGATTTTGCCGGCGGCAGGCTTGAGTATTCCGGCCAGGATGTTCATCAACGTAGACTTGCCCGCGCCGTTCTCGCCCAGCAAGCCGTGGATTTCCTTGTCCGCCACTTCAAAATGGACATCAATCAGCGCTTGGAACTCTCCAAAAAACATGGATATATTTTCCATTTTTAGGTCCATGTCATCACTCCTGCGCTATGGATATAGCAATCAAAATTCCAGCATTCCGGCGGCCGGGCCGCCGGAATGCTGTTTGTGTAAGCCATGCTGCGCGCCCACCTTGCGGAGGGCGGAAGCTCTTAGTACTTCACGTCCTGCTCAACCAATTTTTCCGGATTGTCGAGGTATTCCTGGTAATTATCCAAGGTGATATGGATGTAACCGATTTTGACCACCTTGGGCACTTCGTTGCCGCTGACCACGTCGTAGCCTATGGCTACGCCCCAGGCGGTGACGGCCGGGGATACGAACACCAGGTTGTGGGTGATGCCGAAATTATCCATCAGATCCTTGGTGATGGCCACATCGGCTTCAAACGAGCCCATGCCGGCCCAAGCTTTGAGGTTGGCTAAACTGGCGGGGCCGTTATAGTCTTGCAGCGCATCGTACGCGCCCTGTGTGCATGCGCCGTCGTGGGTGAAGACGGCGTCGATGGACTCCACCATATCTTTGGGGCTGTCAATCAGGAAGCTCTGCATGTAATCCATGCTGGCCGCGCGCTGCCAGTTGGTAGACCAAGCCTGCACGATTTCGATGTTCTCATGCTTTGTAGCGTTAAATCCATCGGTACGTACGGTGGATGCGGTAGACAGGTCGCCCTTGAACTCCAGAATCTTGATGGTCTCGCCGGCCTCCAGCCTGTCCGCGAAAAACTCATTCAGAAAGCGGGCTGAGGCGGCGCCATATTCAAAGTTGTCCATGTCCGATTCGCAAACCGGATCGATGTCGGGGATCAGGCGGTCGAACACCACCAGGTTGATGCCGGCGTCAATCACCTTTTGGGCTCCGGCGCGCAGGGGAGCGCCGTCGTGAGGCCATAGCACGATGGTATCCATGCCCTCTTCGGCAATGAGTTCATCCAATTGGCTGTTCTGCAGCTCGGCGTCGGCTGAGGTGATTAACTGCCAATCCACGTCGGGATGATCGGCGGCGCCTTTCTCCAGATTCACTTGGGCGCCCTGAACGGCTCCCGCCATGAATTCATGGGTGGCGTTGGGCATCAAGAAGCGGTACTTCTTTACGCCCTCGGCGCCGGCTACGCTCACCATTGCCAACACCAATACGAGTACCAGGAAGATCGCGAGCAACTTTTTCATGGATTCTCCTCCTTTTTTGCCCTTTTTGGGCTTGGGTTGGGTTTTTTATTTCAACGAAGCCCGGCTTGAATTTGAACCGGCTGCCTCGCCGAAGCCGTCTGTATATTACGCCATCGCCTCGTCCTTCATGGCCGCGTCATTGGCATCGTTCCGGTTATCCCGACCAGTCAGCGCATGCCAAGCGTGTCGCAGGCAACATCGGTAAGGAGCGATCGGCAGAAATCCAGGGCCTGCGAAAGGGTGTAGCGGCCGGCGTTGACGCGCCGGGTCATTACGTCCGCCATGACGCCTCGGATGAACATCGCCTTGCCGTATGCCCAGTCCAGGCAGTATGCGTCGGTAAAGAAACCCACTTGCTTGTTAATGGGAATCATGTCCAACCGTTCCTCCATCACCTGAGCGATAAAGCCGGGATAAAAGTTATGCCACCAGTAGCCAAAGGCATAAAGGTTGGGCAGTTCCCGAACCAGGGTGCAAAGCGCTTGATTCTGGGACGCATTCGCCAGGAACACCTGAAACTTCAAGTTTTTGTGCCGGCTGACGATGGCGGCCAGATCAAACAGGGTATCGCCGCGCAGTTTGCTGCCGCTTTCGTAGGGCAGCGGTTCCGCCCCCACGGCAAATTGTACCACCCCTCCGTTGTTGCGCCGTTCCACCTCGACAAGGAACAACTCCAGCAGGTATGAGGAATACGTGTCCCGCTCCTGTATGCCCGCGTTGCCGCGCCGGTCCAGAGCGGCCTGCATCTCTTCATCGGAGACGATCCGGTAGCGGATGTCGGTGGAAAGGCTTTGCGGAACCGCCAGAATCTCGCCAAAGGGGATGAGTTCGACATAGTGGCGCATCGCGTCCGCGGCATCCTGTACGGTACGGATGGGTCGGGACACTTTGGGCGCTTCGGTGATGGTCACCGGCAGCGGCGCGCCGGTTTCGCACTTGTCCCACGTTACTTCCAGTTCCAGCAAGGCGGTATCAAACTGGCCCCACTGGCAGCGGGCAAAAAAAGCCCATTCAAGCGCATATTGCAAAATGTCGTCGGCGCTTCCGTCGCCCCGCCGCCACAATTCGGTGGAAAGGCTTCGGATGTTGGCCCGGCGGAGGATTTCTCGCGGCCATTGTGGATCTTTTGCCCTTTCCCGAATGATGCTGTGCAGGGTATGCCAATTGTCCGAGGTAATAGGCGCTTCCCAGCCGTACAGATCCTTGAGGATGGTTTTGCATATGTGAAAGCAACTGGTGTTCTGGATGTGAGGCAGGTAAGGAAGGGCGCGTTCCATGCGATAGGAAATCTCCGCCTCGTCCGGCTCCTCGGAAAGCCGTTCACCGTCAGGGCAGCCGCCGCTGTACAGCTCCGATACAATCATATGGTACAGCAGCACGTCGTGCAGGCCGCGAGCGGTCAAGTGCCTTGCGTCCACATGGGTGTGAGCATCCAATGCCGGAAGCGTCAGAATACCTTTCAGCACCTCTTCCCGTCGTACCTGCGTCACTAAATTCACCCCTTTACTCAACATTTTACTAAAGCATATCCGTAAGATAACGCGCTGTCAATCCTTTTTGGCAGAATCGTGATCGCTTTCATTACAATACGCACAGGATCAGTCGTGGCAAAGCACGGCTTGATTTAAGTCCGGGCTGGATCGCATGCCGATATCCGGGAAGCGGCGTTCGAAAGCCGCATTGGATATTTCCACAATCTCATGCACCTCGCCGGGGGTGTGGCAGCCGGTGACGATCATATCCCGATCCCGTATGGTGCTCCAGGTAAAATTGAGCCCCACATAAGGGGTGCAGCGGCCTGCGGCCATGGATTTGAAGGTCATGACCGGTTTTTTTGCATGGTGGATGAGGCCGGCGATGTATTCTACCTCCACGTGCATCATAAAGCCAAGGCAATTGTACATCGTCGCATAGGTTTGAATGTCGTAGCCGTTCTGATCCGCAAAGAGGATGAGCTCCGGCATGTGGGCGGTAACGCCGGGGATCAGGCCCGCTTCACGGATCATGCCGGTATAATCGCCGATGCGCTCGATGATCTGGGTATGCTTGTTGATTAATTGTTCGGCGCAGGAGTGCTGCAACAAGCAGAAGGAAGCGCCCAGTTTGGCGCTTTGCGCGATTACCTCCTTTGCTTCCCCGCGCCCTGCGGCCGTGTCTTCCACGTTGAGTATCGGG
>WRHG01000117.1 GCA_009783365.1 Clostridia bacterium
TTTTCCCCAAGAACAGACCTGTTTTCATCCAAAATGGGCCTCACCACATCCCGCAAAAACTCCGATACCTGCTGACTGCTGCGGCCTGTGAATTTGAAGGGGTCCAGGATTGCCAGACATTCCGCCCGGTTAATGCCGAAGGCGGGATCCCCCGCAATGCGGTCGATGAGGTCGTTTCGCTCCCCTTCCTCCTTTACGGCCTGTGCGGCAGCCTGGCTGTGGAGACGGAGTTTCTCGTGCAGCGCCTGCCTGTCGCCGCCCTTTTTCACTGCGTTTAGCAGGATGTTCTCCGTTGCCATAAAGGGCAGCTCGTTTGCCACCCGGGCGTGGATCACCTTGGGATACACCACCAGGCCGTCGCAGATATTCATCAGGAGGTTCAGGATGGCGTCCACCCCAAGAAATGCCTCACTAACGGCAATACGGCGGTTAGCGCTGTCGTCCAGGGTACGCTCAAACCATTGGGAGCCTGCGGTGACAGCCCCGTTCAGCGCATTCACCATCATATGGCGGGCAAGGGCGCTCACCCGCTCGGAGCGCATGGGATTACGCTCGTAAGGCATAGCGGAACTGCCCACCTGGGAGGACTCGAAGGGCTCCTCCATCTCTTAAAAGCTTTGCAGAAGCCGCAGATCGTGGCTGAACTTGCTGGCGCTCTGGGCAATGCCGGAAAGGGTACTCAACACCCCGTAATCCATCTTCCGGCTGTAGGTCTGCCCGCTGACGGGTACAACCCTGTCAAATCCCATCTCCGCCGCGATATCCTGCTCCAGCTGCTTTACCTTCCCGCCGTCGCCCCCAAGCAGTTCCATAAAGCTGGCCTGTCTGCGGCAACCTCATCTTACCACGGCTTGGCGCGAGATTCAAGTCGTTTCGAATCAGCCGCATGATCTTTTTCTCTGCCGTTTCCCCAGCGTGATTTTTCACGTATACCTCCACCTCGTATACGGTGGAACCGATTCTCTTGTTCATGCTCAACCGTTCGGCAAGGATGAAGCCGTCACATGTTCCGGTCATGGTGTTTGGCGCTTTGTTTGCCGTTTGTATGTCCGAATGACCCCCTTTCTGCAAGCCTTGAATAATCATTTCTGACGGAAGGATTCCCGTCGATATACATTATCTCACATTCTATTGAAAAGTATATAAGTTTAGACTATAATACAGGAAACGGAATGATGAAAGAAACTGTATTCCTGTCATTTCAAGCGGAGGGAACAGATGGATTATGATTTTTCCCGTCACGAATGCGAAAAGAATAGGGTGGTATTGACCCTAACACTGAACCGAAAGAAGATGACCGAGCGAATCATCATCGCCCGTGCCGAGGATGCCCGGCTACGTTTAGAACAGAGCGGCGGGGAAGTGTATTACGATGAAACCCGCCCTCTCGGAAGTCTGCTGATTCATTTCGAAGGAGACACAAAGCGCGATTGGAACAAACGGGGTATGACCTTGCGCGAAAGTTATGGCAAGGTTTTCCCATTTGAAGGAGAACGATGGAAGATGGCCGCAACCGTTTCCAGATTCCTGCGGAAGAAATACAAAAGCGGCGAACCGTCTGTTATGTTCGCCGCCATTCGGACGTGGGAAGAATATTTGAGTTGTTACCACATGAACCATGGAGCCGATATCCTGACAGAACGGTTGAACCTGCTATACAGGCCCTTCTTCCTCTATGTCGATCATAAGCCATGGCAGGAGGAATCCGCAGACGCACTGTCCCGGACAATCCATGCCGGGGAATCACAAGTCGAGTTATGGTATCCCATGAAGAAACGTCTCTTTGAGGTTGTCGTTACTGTATCGTCGCTCATGCCGGTGATTTCATATTATCTCTGTAAGCTGGAGGAATGGGGCCTTGTATTTCAGAAGTGCAAGGTTTGCGGAAACTACTTTGCCGCGAAAAGCCGCCATTACGAAGTATGTTCTGATAAGTGCCGCCGCGTTCAGGCTGTTGAGGCCAAGAGGGCGTTTGACGAGAGGGCGAGGGGTGACCGGCTTGAACAGCTTGACGAAACAGCCTACAATTACTGGTATACCCGGCTGCGGAAACTGAAGAAGGGGAAGAATGCTGATTCGGAAAAGGCAGCTTCCGTCAAAGCGGCGTTTGATGCTTTTCGCAGGGAAGCGGTAAAGCGGAAGGGTGCGGTCAAGCGCGGGGAAATGAAGCTGGCTGAGTTTTCAGGCTGGCTTGCTATGATGAATGACGAGGTGGACAGGCTGATGGAAATGAGGGCGCACCGTAAGCTGGATGTAACGCTTTAAGGTTTGGAGAAACGCGTGACTAAAGGGTTTCCGGGGGTGATTTTCCATTATTGGCAAAATCATAAAACATAGTGGGAGCCTGTGAAAAAGATTCTGTAAAGAGCCTTCTGTGATAGAATAAAAACACAGGAGGTTTTATCAAATGCCAAGGAAAAGAAGGAATCCCGTAGTGCCGGAGAAACAGGAACTATTCGCAAAGCTCATTGAGACCTATGACATCCAGAGTGCCAAAGACCTGGAGTCGGCACTGAAAGATCTGCTGGGTGGAGCAATTGAGACGATGCTTGGGCAAGAACTGGAAACGCAGATGGAGGAATCCAGTGTCGCAGATGAGGGATACCACAACATGCGCAACGGATACAAGCCCAAGCGCCTGCGATCAAGCCTTGGGGAAATCCCCATCGAAGTACCGCAAGATCGCAACAGTGATTTTGAGCCGGTAGTAGTACCCAAGCATGAAAAGGACATCACGGAAATCGAAGGAAAAATCATCGCGATGTATGCACGAGGAATGAGCACGCGCCAAATCTCAGACCAGATACGTGATATCTATGGGTTTGAGGTAAGCGAAGGGATGGTTTCTGGGATCACAAACAAACTGCTGCCGGAGATCGAAGCGTGGCAAAAGCGTCCCCTATCGGCAGTGTATCCCATTGTGTTCATTGATGCGATCGTGTTCAATGTGCGGGAGAATAACGTGATCCGCAAACAGGCGGCGTACATCATCCTGGGCGTGAGCGAGGAAGGACATAAGGAAGTCCTCAGCATCGCGATCGGGGAAACGGAAAGCGCTAAGTTCTGGTTGGCCCTGTTGAATGAGCTGAAAAACCGTGGAGTGAAGGACATCTTTGTGTTGTGCGCGGACGGGCTTTCAGGAATACAGGAGGCCGTCGCAACGGCCTACCCTCGAACAGAAGTACAGCGGTGTATCGTCCATCTGGTTCGCAATACCCTGCAATATGTGGCCGACAAGGACAAGAAGGCTTTCGCCAACGACCTGAAAAGCATCTATCACGCGCCAGATGAGGAACACGCTCGTAGCCGCTTGGAGGCCGTTACGGAAATCTGGCACGCCAAGTACCCCGGTTGTATGAGGCGCTGGGCAGAGCATTGGGATGTCGTCAGCCCGATGTTTAAGTTCTCCTTGGCAGTGCGCAAGGTGATTTATACCACAAACGCCATCGAAAGCCTCAACAGCGGCTATCGTCGCTTGAATCGAAACCGCAGCGTGTTTCCAAGCGCCGCCTCTCTGCTCAAGGCCCTCTACCTCGCCACAGCGGAACTGACCCGGAAATGGACGCTTCCGCTTCGGAATTGGGGGCAAGTCTATAACGAATTAGCGATCATGTTCCCAGACAGGATGAGCTAAAACACCCGCAGCTTTGCTCTCTTATCCCGCCAGGCTTGACAGGACGCCGATGAAAATGCTATCTTCGCGTTGCCGACGGCGACGGGAACCACTGCATGCGTAGATATTTGGCGCCGTCGCTCGCCCAGTCTGGCATTTTCATCGGCAACCTGTCAAGCCCATGCCGCCTCCGGCGGTGGCTGCTCCCGGTGAGCACGGCAGGACACCGCCTCGGACTCCGGGAACCCTGCCACGGATGCGCTCATTGCAGAAGGTGACCATTTACAGAAAATTTTGAACAGAGCCCATAGTGGAGGAATCTGGCTTATCCTATTGAATGTCCTGGTTTTTTCAACATTCATATACTCATTTCCTATCCGGCCTGAAAAGGGCCTTTAAATGCATAAAACCCGGGATCAGGGGGTAGTGGCACTATACCTCGTCTTTTTCAAAAATGGACTTTGAAGCCGTTGATTTTATTGACTTTGCAAAGGGTACTTTGTCGACTTTTTAAGTGGACATATTGAGCGTCTACAACGTGGCTTTCACGCAAGAGAAAAACTTGCCTTTTCCACCCCCGCCAGATTTGACAGAACGCCAATGAAAATGCTATCTTTCTATTGCCGACGGCGACGGACACTTTGAACCCCATGCTTATCTCCCGCCGTCAGCCGCGCAGTGTAGCATTTTCATCGTCAACCTGTCAAATCCATGCCGCCTTCGGCGGTGGCTTCTCTCCGGATACCCAACAGGTTACCGCCTCGGGCTCTGGATACTTTGTTTTCTTTCCACGCGAAGAGTATGATGGCATCACCCCTTGTCAGCAAATACCCGAATGTGCCGCAGACAGGCCGTTGCTTATGCTGTAGTAGGCATTCCATTTGAAATGCCCTTTACAGCATATATCTTTAGACTATTGTGTCTATGCCAACATCAGCGCCACTGTTATGCAGATCACCCCATGCGGTGACCGTTATGTCCGTTTGGCTGCGGCCCATGGCGGTCACATGGTTTTCCAGCATCAGCGGAACCTGCATTCCACCAAACCGGCTGCCGGCAAGGAATCAATTAAGAATGAAAGCCCGTCCTCACCACCGCCAGCACCTTCGGAATGAAAATGAGCGCGCCGATCACGGCGGCTGTGACGGACGCAACCAATACGGCCCCCGCCGCCATGTCTTTCGCCCGTTTCGCGCGGGAATGATAATCCTCCGTAACCATGTTCACCACGGTTTCAACGGCAGTATTGAATAATTCCGCCATAAACACAAGCCCGAACAACAGGACGCACAGCATCCACTCCAAAGGACTGAGCGCCAGCAAAGCGCCGAAGACGATGACCAGCGCCATGATTCCGACATGAATCACCATGTTGCGCTCGGTGCGCAGCCCTTCCGCGATTCCCTCCAGGGCGAAGCGGAAGCTGGACAGCAAGGAGGCCCGCTCCGGATGACGCGCCCGCAAATGAACGTTTTCTCCATGGGTGAAGTAATTATCGATCAAAGCGGTGTACAGGACTAAGTACAGAATGGAAACACAAACTCCCGCCAATACATCGGTAAAATAGTGGGCTCCCAGATAGATTCGGCTGACTCCCGCAAAAAATATCACCAGGAAAAGAACCGCACTCCATAGGGTTTTCGTCCTTTTAACCAGCGTTCCGCCGCAAACCAGCCAAAACAGGAAACCATAAAAACAGACCGCCGCCATGGTGTGGCCGCTGGGGAAGCTATACCCGCTTTCCACGGTTAATCGCATGACTTCTGTGGGACGGGTTCTCATAAAATAAGATTTCAGCGATAGATTCAGCAAAATCGACATCATGAGGTTGAAGATCAGAGGAACCCTGTATTCCTTGCGGGGCATCCACAGTATCAAGGGGATGCTGAGGGCCAGCAGCAACAGGGGCGTTGCCAGCGATGTCATGGCCTGCATGAAAAGGGTCATCCCGGGAGAAATCAACAGAGATATCCATCCATAGACCCATTGGTCAACTGGCGCCAATCCGTCCAGCGAAAGGGTAATGCCAAGGAACAAACCGGCGCTGACGCATCCGATGATCCACCGGGCTTTTCGCTGACGACGCATGCTCACAACCTCCCGATTCTTTACACCGGGCAGTATAGCACATTCCATCCCGAAAGAAAACGATACCGCTTGCCGTCATCTGCGATTCCTCATCATGGAACGGAAACGGAGCCCTGACGCTGCGGGCAGCCGGGGCGTATCAAAGCGGGCGTATGCGAAATCCCCGCCGCAGGAAGGAAGCCGGGGAAAGCGTATCGAAAGGTATGATGGCGCGTCAACAGAGGGTCCCCGTCAAAGCAAGGTAATGGAGGAGAAGCACATGTACAAGACCGGGGTCTATTTCGGCCGTTTCTGCCCGCCCCACAGGGGGCATTTGTATCAGATCATCGAAGCCTCCACACAGTGCGAGATGCTCATCGTTGTAATATCCGACAATGCGAATCAGACCCGGGAAATCTGCGAAAGCGCGAATTTGCCCTATATATCATACCAACTCCGCA
>WRHG01000118.1 GCA_009783365.1 Clostridia bacterium
GCAGGAATAAGCCTTTTTGTGAAGGCTGCGGAAGGCGATAACATCACCTATACCTTTACCACAGCCGACGGCACGACGGCTTATAAGCACTATACCTCCACCACCGCCGGTAATACGTTGACTCTATCTGATGGCGTTTACACATTAACGGATACGGCGGCAGAGCCCTTTATGGCTCAATACTTGATCGGTTATCAGACCGCCATATCCACCGCGCAGGACATAACCGTAGCCGGGCTGACGCTGCCCGTGCGCTATCAATACAAGTTTTTGTACAATGTAGGCTCGCAAACGCCGGGCGCGCCGGACGCGGTGGTCGACTTCATAGTACCGGCCAGCCAGTACACGAACGGCAGTTACGGTGTGTTCCCTGAGCGCTTGCTCAACGGCGGTTTGATCTCTCTAGGAAATTTTGGCGGCTATATCACGGTCAAGTACGAAACGCCGATCAAAAACGATCCGAATCATAAATACGGGATCGATTTCAAAATCAACGGCAACTCGCTGGGCGGGGCCGGCTTCTCTGAACCCGGCAATGTGTGGGTTTCTCAGGATGGCGAAACCTTCTACCTGCTGGCGGGGTCGGATTATTTTGACGACAACACCATACGCGATTATGAAGTAACCTACATCCGCAATGCGGATGGACGCTCGACTTACCGCGACAACCAGGGCAGCCGGATAGTGATAAGCCCGGATAATGGGATGTACAAATATCCGTTGCCGGGGAACTATCCTTTGTATAATTGGCAACCGGGCGAGGAAAATGAAATACTTTTTAGAGGACCGCTTTTGACCAGCAATGCTTCGGATCCCTACGGTTCCGCGCAAGCGGCTTTTCCCGACTGGGGCTATGTGGATGTGCGTGATGGCGATGCTACCAGGAAGGCTGTAAACCCGTACACCGCTATAGGCAACAGCAATACCGGCGCCGGCAGCGTCTACGATATCTCCTGGGCAATAGACGAGGATGGCAATCCGGTATACTTGGACGAGATATCCTACATCAAGGTTTCCACCGCCAGCCATATCTATGCGGGCGCTATAGGGGAGAAATCCACCGAGGTATCGCTGATACTCTCCGTTGAGAGTGAGGCGTCGGCTGTGGGCGTGACGGAGGCACCGGGTGGTATAACCGTCAACGGTAAGAATATCGAACTGACGGAAGGGCAGTTTGTTTATGCAGCGCCCTTTGGTGATTCCGCAGTAAATGTTTCCGTTGAAGGCGTTGGTGCTTCCGCAGTATATATCAACAACGCGCGCGGTGCGGAAAGGACTTATGAAACCGCGCCAAAAAGCGGCGTGATCCGCGTGATCGTACAGGAAGGTGAGAAGGAGCCGCTGATTTACTACATCAAAAACGAGGCTTCTCTCAAAGAACCCATCGCCTACACGGAGGCGCTGGAAAATTCTCTGGGTTGGATACTTAACAATATCACCGAGCCGACTGTCGCTACGGTTGGCGGTGAGTGGTCGATCCTCGCGCTGGCTCGCTACGGTGTACAGCCGGGCGATACGATCGGCGGTATTACGATGCCCTCCGACTACTATAGCGCCTATCTTGGGCGAGTGAGAACGGACGCGGTCAATAACTGGTTTTCTCCCGCCGACAGTCTCGTTCATAATCGTGCATCGACAAACAACGAGCGCATCGCGATAGCTCTGGGCTCCCTCGGCATTGACGCGACGGCGTTTGATTCGTACAACCTGCTGCTTCCGCTGTCTGATTTGGGTTACGCGACTTGGCTGGGCAATAATGCCATTGCCTACGCGTTGATCGCGTTTGATACACATCAGTATAGTATCCCAACACTTCCGGCATCGTGGGTAAACCCGTCGCCCAACAATACTGCGGTGCAGTCTACACGGGCAAACATCATTGCCGCGCTGCTGAACAACGAGGCAAATAAAGACCTGTCAAACGCCGGCGGTTGGGTTCTTGGCTCAACAGGACCGAACCCCGATGTCGATACCACAGCAATGGCGTTGCAGGCGCTCGCGTTATATTACAACAACCCGCTTTATCCGGAGGTCAAACCTGTAGTTGACCGGGCCTTGATATGGTTATCAAATAGGCAACAGGATAACGGGCACTTTACTTTCGACGGCAGCGCGAGCAGCGAAAGCGTTGCGCAGGTTATCGTTGCCCTGTGCTCTTTGGGTATAGATCCGCTGACGGATACACGCTTTATCAAAGACGGCCATACATTGCTTGACGCGCTGCTGTCATACTATGCAGAAGGCGGTGGCTTTAAGCATGTAATGTCCGGCAATGTTGACGCGATAGCGAACGATCAGGCATCTTACGCACTGGTAGCCTACGACCGTTTCGTTAAAGGCATGAACACGCTGTACGATATGAGCGACGCTTTTACGGATGGCGGCGGAACCGGTACGCTCCCCATAAACAAATCTGCTCTGAATAGCGAGATCACCCGCGCCAATGCCCTTAAAGCCTCCGACTACACAGCGGTTACCTGGGAAGGGATGTTGGCCAAGTTAGACGCGGCCATCAAGGTTTCGCTTAAGGACAACGCTACTCAGGCGGAGGTGGATACGGCTAAGAACGCCTTGGCATTGGCTATCGCCGCATTGGAGAGGGATAGCGGCGGCACAGGCGGGCAGCAATGGATCGCCTATATCAGCGTTCGCGATGACAATGCAAAGGCCGGCCAAACGAGGGTGTATTTCGCGGGGCAAAATCTCAATATTGAGCCGGGCGACACAGTATACGATTTGCTGGTCAAAACAGGTCTGACCCTTAGCATTTCCGGCCATCCGGCATATGGGCTGTATATTGAGGCTATCAACGGATTCGGCGAGTTTGATGACGGTCCGCTTTCCGGTTGGATGTATAAGGTCAACGGAGATTTTCCCGAATACTCCTGCGCGCTGTATAGGTTGAAAGACGGCGACAGGGTCGAATGGGTTTACACGCGTGATCTCGGTGACGACGTTGACGGGGGCAACAGCACGGGAGGAGGAGGAACTTCCGGCGCCACGCCCGCACAACCGGTCGTCGGCACGACCATAACGGAGGGCCAAACGCCGCTGGCGGGAGCAAACCCCTTCACCGACGTAAAAGAAAGCGATTGGTTCTTTGAGGCGGTAAACTATGTGTATACATCAAAGCTGATGAACGGCACATCGGATACATTGTTCTCACCCAACGCCAGCCTGACCCGCGCCATGCTGGTCACCATACTCTACCGCTACGACCACCCCGGCGCAAGCACCACCCCTCCAATGGAGGGGAATAAAACCTTCAGTGATGTGGAGGCGGGGGGGTGGTATACGGACGCGGTCATTTGGGCCAGTGCCAACGGAATTGTTACGGGGTACGGCGATGGGAAGTTCGGCCCCAATGATAATATCACGCTGGAACAATTCGCCGCTATCCTTTACCGTTACGCGCAAAAGAAGGGTTTTGACGCCTCCAAAACCACAGATCTGTCGGCTTATACCGACACGGGGCAAATCTCCGCTTATGCGCTGGAGGCGATGAAATGGGCCAACGCGACCGACCTTATTACAGGGCGCACCCAAACTACACTTGCGCCGTTGGGAACCGCGACGAGGGCGGAAGCCGCAACACTGCTTATGCGGTTCATAGAGCTGATTAAGAAATAGTGGTATGCCATAGGGCTGGCGCAAGATCTGTTCCAGCCCATACAACTATTGACTGTTTGCACAGTATTTTACAGGATTATATGTGCACTGAACAGCATTGCACATATAATCCTGTGCAAACAATGTTGGGGTTTGTTGAGCCGCCGCTTGATTTCGCAAAATTACCTGTTGTATTTTACGAATAATAAATATATACTAGTAGCGGCTGAAATCAGAACTGGATGAAGGGCAACGTTCAGGCGAAGAAAACGGATGGGTAACCGCCGATAAAGTGAGAGAGCACTTTGAGGAACGGTAAAATATTCATTGGAGGAAAAAATGTGCAAATATCTTGCATTTATTCTTGCAATTGTACTGCTGGCCGGGTTTGCCTTGCCCGCGCTCGCTGCTGACAAAGACGGGCTTGATACCGCCGTAAACAAGGCCGCTGCATATATGCTTAATACCGTCAAGGATCCGCAGGTGGATTCCGTGGGCGGCGAATGGGCCGTTATCGGCTTGGCGCGTAGCGGTTACGATGTGCCTGAGGCGTGGTTTGAAGGCTACTACAAATCAGTCGAAAAGTATGTGAAGGAGCGCGGCGGTATTTTGCATGAGGTGAAATACACGGAATACAGCCGTGTGATCCTCGGCCTGACGGCAGCCGGGTATGATCCGCGCGACGTGGCGGGTTGCGATTTGACCGGGCCGCTACAAGACTTCGATAAAACCGTCTGGCAAGGTGTCAACGGCCCGATCTTTGCCTTGATCGCTCTGGACAGCATGAATTACCCAAACAGTAGGCGTGATGATTACGTAGCGGAGATTTTACGCCGCCAGCTTAACGATGGTGGCTGGAACCTCACGGGCGGCGCGTCGGCTGACACGAAAAATCAGGCGGGCGACCCGGATATTACGGGCATGGCACTGCAGGCGCTGGCGAAGTATCAGGATAAGCCGGAGGTCAAGGCGGCAACAGATAAGGCGCTGGCATGTCTTTCTGAATTGCAAAACGCGGAGGGAGGCTATACAAGCTGGGGCGGCGAGAATAATGAGAGCACTGTTCAGGTGCTGGTGGCCCTGTGCGAGCTGGGTATCCCTCTTGACGACGCGCGCTTTGTTAAGAAAGGCCATACCCTGGTTGACTACATTTTGAGCTTCCAAAACGCGGATGGCAGTTTTACTCACATGCGCGACGGAGGCGGTAACAGCCAAATGTCGAGCGAACAGGCGTTGTACGGCCTGGTGGCGGCACAGAGAGCGCGTGACGGCAAAAACAGCCTGTATCGCATGGGCGACGCCGCCAAACGCGGCGTGTCCGCTTCGCGACCAACCGCGTCCGGCCTGCCCGGCAAACATGCCGATGTAGCGGCCGCGCCTCTATTTTACCCCGGTAAGACCTTCACGGATATCACCAACCACGCAAACCGGATCGCGATAGAATCTCTGGCCGCGCGGGGTATCATCAACGGTAAGAGCGAGACCAGCTTCGACCCGGAAGCCACCATGACCCGGGCGGAGTTCGCGGCCATAGTAACGCGCGCCCTAAGCCTGCCGGAAAAGACAGCCTCGCCCTTTTTGGATGTGCACGGCTCGGCTTGGTACGCAAAGCCAGTAACAACGGCGTATTTCTATGAGATCGTCAGCGGAACCTCGACGACAACCTTCAACCCAAACGGTACGATCACGCGGCAGGAGGCCGCCGTGATGGTTGTCCGCGCCGCCAAGCTCTGCGGTATGGATACGGCGCAGGGTGAGACGGAAATCCGCGATACGCTGGCGCAGTTCGGTGATTACCGTACCGTGGCAAGCTGGGCACAAAGCTCGCTGGCCTTCTGCTACGGCACGGGCATCCTGGATGACGACGCGCTAGATATCAAGCCCTCGGAAGCTGTTAAACGCTGCGAAATAGCGGAGATGTTATACAGGATGCTGGAAAGGGCAGAGTTGATATAGAATGTAGAATGTAAAATGAAAAATGTAGAATGTAAAGCTTCTAAGTCTGTCATTGCGAGCGTAGCGAAGCAATCCAGATTTGCGGTTAGTAACTTACGGGCTATTTTCATCAACAAAAAACATGAAGTTGCGAGCACGTATATAAAGGAAAAGCGTCTTTAACCTTGCTGGCTTTTGCTACGCAAAACCTCAGCAAATGCACTAGCTAAAGCGTCGTCGCGCTTTTCTTCACACTCTGTCTTCTCGCATCTGGCATCTTGCGGGTGAAACCCGCTTTAGTAATGGATTGTTTCGTCAGATTACTCCCCGCAATGACGAATAGATGAGGCTTTCGGAGGCGTCAATATTTGTAAAGTGGTAATTAAAAAGCACCGGGCAAGAATTATAGCTTCAGTTGTTACTTTAGCGTTACTCGCGATCGCGTGGTTTTACGGCGGCAATTACCCGGGTAAAGAGCAGTTATCAGTTGTCAGTGATCAGTTGTCAGATGCGGAAACGCAAGAGCAGTGGGCAGCGGACAGTGGGCAGAAAACCCGTAGGGGCGATTATCAATCGCCCGCCGGTGCAGTTCCCTC
>WRHG01000119.1 GCA_009783365.1 Clostridia bacterium
TGTGAACCAGGGGAATATAAAAACCAATATTCCCATAACTTTTGGAAGTGCCAAAACCGAAGACGGCAAGATTTTTACATTTATCGGCGAAGGAAAATTGACTGATGATCCAATTGAGGAAGGGTTTTTCGGTACCGGAGTAGTAATGGAAAGCAGCAGTATGCAGGAAATTGCCGATTATATAGGACGTGAGGGATACCGCCATCACATGAGTATCACCGAAGGCAGTAACGCATGGGCTGTTCGGGAAGCGTTGACCAACTATCTAGGTTACGAGGTTCACTCATTTTTTGAAAGGTAAAGGTTGTTGAATAAATGTTGAATGCAAAAGAAACAATTTTATTGGCCAGGCAAAAAGAGACGGTTATACCGGCTTTTAATGTTCCTTACCTGCCAATGGTGGAACCTGTAGCTCAGGCCATTAAGGATGAGAACAGCGTTGCCATCATTCATGTTGCCCGTATTGAATGGGAAAAATTTTCGGCGGTGAGTCTTGAAGCCGTCGCCGAAGAATACAGAAAATTTGAAAAGCCGGGACACACCCTCCTGGGTCTTGATCATGTACCTGTAATTGATGAAGACCTTAAGCGGGTTGACTATCTGCCGATCATACGCAGGGCCATCGAAGCGGGTTACCAGTCAGTTATGGTCGATGGATCCCGGCTCAATCTTGAGGAAAACATTGCCGCCACCAGAGAAGTTGCGGATCTGGTGCATGGATACGGGCTTGCCTGTGAAAGCGAACTTGGCGCTGTAATGGGACACGAAAGCGGCCCCATTAAACCCTACGAAGAGATATTTGCCACCAAATTGGGCTTTACTGATTTGGAAGAAGCAAAGCGCTTTTCAGCGGAATCCCATAGCGACTGGATGTCTGTAGCTGTCGGTAACATTCATGGGGCGGTTGCGGATGCGACGCGCCATCAGAAAAAACCTGAAGCCAGGCTGGATGTTAATCACATCGATGCGCTGTACAAGGTTTCAGGACTCCCATTGGTGCTGCACGGCGGGAGCGGTATTCAGCTTGAATATATCAAGATGGGCATAAAAGCAGGAATTGCCAAAATTAATGTGGGAACCGAGATAAGACAGGCCTATGAGAAGGGCCTTGAAAACGGCAATGTACAGAAAGCCCAGGAAAAGCTTTACCAGCGGGTGCGGGAATTAATCGCCGAAATGGGGATTTCAAATTTGCGAAGTCTTTTGTTCACTGAAAATTGAAAATGCTTTTTTGCGGGATTGATGTAGGTACCACCGGCGTAAAGGCGGTGGTATTTGATGAAAAGGGAACCCCGGTTGCGGAAGCTCATCGTAATTATTCAATACAGGTTGAACCTGACGGTACGCGGCTGTTGCGGGGCCAGGAGATCTGGGATAAAACACGGGAAGTTTTTCTATCGGCGGCCAAAGACACACAAGGCACTCTTGCCGCAGTCTGCGTGGATTCTTTTGGAGAGGCCTTTGTAGCCCTGGACAAATACGGAAGCATACTTTGCGATCCCATGCTGTTTACAGATCGCTGGGGTGAAAAAGAATATTACAAAGCCGAAAAGAAAACCTGCGCCGCGGAAATTGCGGAAATTTGCGGGCTGCCGCTCTCTCCCACCTACAGCCTCTCTATGGTATTGTACCTAAAAGAACAGCAGCCCGATATTTACGATAAAATTGACAGGATCCTTTTAATACAGGATTTTATCAATTACAAATTATGCGGACAAATAGGAGCCGACTACTCCACCGCCTGCAGAACAATGTTTTTTGATGTCAGAAATTGTTCGTGGAGCGTTGAATTAATCGAAAAATTCGGCCTTGATTCAAGGCATTATTCCCCGCCGGTTCCCATGGGAACGGTAATCGGTAATCTTCACGAAGCTCTTGTCCGGGAGGCCGGGTTAAACGGAGAAGTAAAAGTGGTTGTGGGCGGCCATGATCAACCGGTGAACGCCATAGGCGCGGGGCTCAATAAAGGATATGCGGTGTGTTCCATGGGCACCTCGGAATGTGTAACGCCAATTATTGGCCCAATGTTCCCGGCTGACTTTATTGCTCAAAAAGGTATTCCCGCTGAACCTTTATGGAAAAAAGGCCTGTTTTGCTGCATGGCGTATAACGTAACTTCCGGTCTGTTGATCCAGTGGTTTGTTTCCACTTTTAGCGATGAGCCGGAGCCGTCCTTTTCAAAATTTGACCGCTTTGTTCCTCCACATCCTACCGCGATCATGATCCAGCCCTACCTGATGGGAAGCGGTACTCCGTACATGGATCCGGCAGCCAGGCTTGCCATGACCGGCATTGATTACGGAACAACAAAATATGATATTTACCGGGCTGTTCTTGAGGCCCTTTGCCTGGATCAGGAGCTTAATCTGACGGTTCTTCGGGAGCAGGGAATTAATGTTGATCATATTATTGCCGTCGGCGGCGGGAGCAAGAGCAGGCCATGGTTACAGATAAAGGCAGATGTTTTGCAAATACCGGTGAGTACATTGACGGTAAAGGAAGCGGGCGCCCTGGGCTGCGCTATTCTTAGTGCAAAAGCTATTGGTGTGTATGGCAGTATAGAAGAAGCGGCGCAGGGTATGTCACATATCAAAGAGACTGTCTGGCCCAATCCGGAGCATAAAAGTTTTTATAAAGAAAAATTTGATTTATACAGAAAACTGCATGACCATGTAAAAGAAGAAAGTTATTTTGCGTTTAGGAGACATAAATGAAAACCAAAGCCATCCGCTTATACGGTGTTAACGATCTCAGACTTGAGGAATTTGAGCTTCCTGAAATTCGGGATGATGAAATTCTCGCCAAGGTCGTTTCCGATTCGATTTGTATGTCCAGCCACAAACTTGCCATGCAGGGCGCGAAGCACAAGCGCGTTCGCCACGACTTAAGCAACAAACAGCCAATAATCGGCCACGAGTTTTGCGGAACGATTGAAAAGGTTGGTTCAAAATTGGCCGGCAAATTCAAGAGAGGAGATAAATTCGCGATTCAGCCTGCGCTTAATTGCCCCGACGATGCCGGCGTTCCAACCCTGTGGGCTCCCGGATATTCGTTTGAGTACATTGGCGGGGTGGCCACATATATCGTCATCCCCAGGGAAGTGATGGAGATGGACTGCCTCCTGGATTATCGAGCGGATAATTTTTTCATGGGTTCCCTGGCGGAACCGGTGTCCTGCATTGCCGGGGCCTTTCACGCCCAGTACCATACGAAAGGAGGCTCTTACGTTCATTCAATGGGAATTGTCGAAGGAGGCTCCATGGCTCTCCTCGCCGGCGTGGGGCCCATGGGGTTAGGCGCAATCGACTACGCTATCCATAACCCGCGCCGGCCATCCCGGCTCATAGTTACCGACATTGACGACAAGCGCCTGCAATGGGCGGCCCAGGTTCTGATTTTCCAGGACCAGCCCGGCTTCGCCGAGGCGTTCATGCCCGCCGGGCGTGCGCCGAAACCCGGTGAGCGGTTCAGGTTTCCCGAACACGCTGCCACACTCGAGCAGATCGCCCTATCCAATGGCGATGCGTTCTACCGCGGCGATCTTGCGGGCAGACTCGAGGCGCACGCAGCGGCCAATGGCGGCGCCATGCGCACCTCCGACCTCGCCGTGCACCGCGCCGACTGGGTCGGCACGATCGACGCCGGCTACCGCAACGAAATCGGCGTTATCCTCCACAACGCCGGGCCGGAACCGCAGGAACTGGGCCGTGGCCTGAAGATCGCGCAAATCGCCTTCCGTCGCGTTCCCGACTGCGATCTCAGGCGAGTCGCGACGGCCGAATTCGACGCCGACACAGCCCGAAGCCTCAAGGGCTTCGGCAGCTCTGGAGCCTGAACATGGACGTTTCGCGGCCCGGCTGGCACGAATACTTCATGGCTGTCGCCAAGCTCATCAGCACTCGTTCGACCTGCAATTCGCGGCCGACCGGCGCCATACTCGTCAAGGATCGTCATATCCTGGCGACCGGCTACAACGGTTCGCCCCCAGGCGCCCCGCATTGCCGTGGCACGTTCAACCCGGACGGCTCTCCCTTCTGCTACAGCCGCTATATCGGAGCCGGAGACGCCGACAAGTACAATTACTGCCGTTCCAGTCACGCCGAATCGAACGCCGTCGCCCAGGCTGCGCGCCTCGGGATGCCGGTGGAGGGGGCAACGGTGTACAGCACCCTGGCGCCCTGCTATATTTGCACGAAGCTCCTGGCGGCGGCGCGCATACTCGACGTCTATTTCGAGCACGATTATGAATCGTCCGACCGCAATCGTGACAGGCATTGGCAATCCATCTTCAAGGAATCGGGGATCAGGGTCTGGCAGAAGGTGACGATCGACCCGGCGGCGCTGGACATCTTCAAGTCCGCTTTCGAGGGCGTGACCTCGGAGCGGCGGCTGGGGCCGCATTGATCCCGAAACGGAACGGGGGCGAAAACCCATGGACACCATAACCCACGCCCTGGCGGGCGCCGCCATCTCCGATTGCTTGTTTCGCCAGCGCCTTGGCCGCTACGCCACGCCGTTCGCGTTGCTTATAGGCGCCCTGCCGGACATCGACATGACCGCAGGCTTCTTCTCCCCTCAAACCGTCTGGGCCAATCACAGGGGATATACCCACGCCTTTTTCATCATGGCGCTGGCCGCTCCGCTCCTGGGGAGCGTCGGCTGGCTGCTTCCGCGCGAGAGGGGAGAACGCCGAAATCGCGACGCCTGGAAATGGTGGACCGTCCTCGCCGCCACCTGCCTGTTTTGCCATACTCTGGTTGACCTCACCACAAGCTGGGGCACCATGCCGCTCCTACCCTTCTCCAACGCCAGAATCTCATGGGACATCGCGCCGATACTCGACGCCTTCGTCACCTCGGCGCTGGCCGCCTCTTTCCTCGCCAACCGGCTGCTGCGCCGGGAAAAGGTCGATACCTTCCTTAATCCCCTCGTCTATCCGATAGTCCACGAGCACCCCGGACGCCGCCGGGCGGCCGGCTGGACGGCGAGGGCGGCGGCGGCGCGGACGACAGCCTGGAGGTCAGCGAGGCGTCCGCCATGGCCATCCTGGAGCACCTGCCCACGGCGCTCACCAGCCTCAACCGCAACCTGGGCGATTACACCCTCGCCTACAGCGACGAGATCGTCGCCAACTGGTTCTACCCCGTGACGGCAACCTTCGACGACACCGGCGCAGTTCTGGCCAAATTCATCGTCGCAAGGGACTTAAGCGCAATCTATCGCGCGGACGACGACATCGAAGCCGTGCTGATCTTCGGCTCGGCGCAGCCCATGCTGAACTGCGAGACCTACCAATATCCGGACGACGGCGAGATGGAGATCGTCATCCTGCCATTGGTGGATGTGGTTTCCGGGGCGGGCCTGACCCTCGCGCCGGGCGGCGCGTCGAAGCTCATCGCGCTCCTCCCCTGGGAATTCGCGCACGCAATCCAGGCCAATTCCTCCGATCCTGCAATCATTACAGTGAATGAAGCAGGGGAAATCAAAGCCGTCGCCGCGGGCACGGCGACCCTCTCCGGCACCCTGACAGTGGACGACGGAAGAAAAGAATTCGAGCTCGAGATCACCGTGGCCAAGGAGGGCGAGACCGCCGAGGCAGCGCTGGAGATTGACGAGGAAGCGGTGGGGTAAGCTCTATAAAAAAACAGCGGCCGGAGGAATGTCCGGCTGCTGTTTTGTTTGCATTCACGCAAAAAATATGCTATAGTACTCCCGGGAGGCGATACCATGATAATCCATCATACAGTTGATCTCTGCGTCGTCGGCGGGGGGATGGCCGGGCTGTGCGCTGCCGTGGCGGCGGCGCGGCATGGGGCGAGCGTCGTGCTCATGCAGGACAGGCCCGTGCTGGGCGGCAACGCCTCGAGCGAGATCCGCATGTGGATCTGCGGGGCGCACGGAAGAAATATGCGCGAAACGGGCCTCCTCGAGGAGATTGAGCTGGAGAACCTGCGCCGCAACCCCGGGCCGAACTACTCCATCTGGGACAGCGTGCTGTACGAGAAGGCGCGCTTCCAGGAAAATTTGGTGCTGCTGCTCAACTGTGCCTGCCTGAACGCCGAAATGGACGGCAGCCGCATTGCCGTCGTCAGGGGTTGGCA
>WRHG01000120.1 GCA_009783365.1 Clostridia bacterium
CATTTCCGGTTTTGCCAGCTCACGCCTTTGCGGGCTTCCGTTTTCCTACTGCTTTTTTGCGGTTCTTGCGACGTCCTTCCAAAAATGCCCATACATAGCCGTTAATCATGTTAGCGCTGTAAATACCGGACACAACGCCTATGATGATGGGCAGCGAAAATTCACGGATGGATTCCACACCCAGGATGTAGAGCGTACAGATGGTCAGCAGGGTGGTGATGGTGGCGCCGATGGTACGGCCCATACTTTCCTTAATGGAAGTGTTCACCACCTCTTCCCGGGGCAAATGAGCGAAAGCTGGTTTTGAATGGTTTTCACGGATGCGGTCGAAAATAACGATGGTATTGTTTATGGAATATCCCACGATGGTCAGCATGGCGGCGATGAAGGAGGAGTTCATTTGGATTACATTCCGCAGCAGTACCATGAAGCTGAGCATGATGAGCACATCGTGTATCAAGCCAATGACGGCGGCGATGCCGCTGTTGACGTCAAAACGGATTGCGATGTAAATTAACATCAGCACGGTGGCCAGCAGTACGGAGAGAACAGCGTTGCGTACCAGCGCCGCGCCGGCGATGGGGCCTACGTAGTTGGAGGTGCCGGTGGAGATATCCATCCGGGGATACTTAGGGAGCAAGCTGTTTTCCAGAGCGGTCTGCAAATCCTGTACCCGGCGCTCATCCTCCAACTGCGGTATGCGAACTTGCAGGACCGAGGCGTTTTCCCCGGAGACGGTGATGGTATGGTCTGTTATGCCTTGGGCTTGCAGCGCGTTTTTTACGTCCTCCTGTGTAAAGGACTCTCCCATATCGTAGCGGATATTTAAGCCGCCGGCAAAATCCAGGCCCAGGTTGATTCCGTAGCCGAAAAGGCTCATCACCAGCGCCACCACCATGATGACGACGGATATCATCAGGCATGTGTGGGAATGGTTCTTGATCTTCATTTACTTCGCCTCCCCGTCCGCGATTTTGGTCCTCGCTTTTTTAAAACTACCCGGCACGTACAGGGCGGGATTCCTGAAGATGCGCACGATGCGGTTCATCAGGAAGCGGCTGATGACGATAGCGGTGAACATGCTTGTGAGCACGCCCAGCAGAAGCGTGACGGCGAAACCCTGTACGCTGCCCGTGCCCAGGAATAGCAGCACCATGGCGGCGATGATGGTGGTGACGTTGGCGTCCAGCACGGCGCTCATGGCGTTTTTAAAGCCAACGCGCACGGCGTAGAGGATGGGCCGCCCCACGAGGATTTCTTCCTTGACCCGTTCGAAAATAACGCAGTTGGCATCCACGGCCATGCCGATGCTCAATATGATTCCCGCGATGCCGGGCAGCGTCAGCTGAATGCCGGGCACCACGGCGATCAGAAGGAACATAAGAATGATGTAAAGGCACAGGGCCCATACGGCAATAAGGCCGCTGACCTTGTAACGGATAGCCATGAACAAGAATATCAGCAGGATGCCGAGGGCGGCCGCGGTGACGCTGGTGGAAAGCGCGTTGATGCCAAGGGTGGCGGAAATGGTGTCCAGCTTGTCTTGGCGCAATTGGAGGGGCAGCGCGCCGCTTTGTAGCTGCAGGGCGATGTTTTGTGTCCTTTCCTGGGTGAAGTTGCCGGTGATCAGCACGTTTCCGCCGGGGATGAAGGAATTGACGGTGGGGGACATAAGGGTTTCGCCATCCAGGGTAATGGTGATCGCTTTACCGATGCTTTTGGCGGTCATAGCGGAAAAGAGTTCGGCGCCCTCCCCGTTCAGCTGGAAGGTGATGGCGGGCTGCTGATTTTCGTCCTTGTCGGGTCTGGCGGTTTTGAGATGGTGGCCCTCCATAAACACGTTGCCCTCCGGGTCCAGGAACTCCAGCTTGGCGGGAGTGCCGATTAAATCCAGCACTGAGGCTGGATCCGACACATCCGGGATCTCCACCCGGATGCCAACGGCCCCCAGGCGGCTTACCGTGGCCTCCGGATAGCCTTTTTCCGTGAGACGGTTGCCCATGATGGTGATGGTGTTGTCAAGCAGCACGTCAAAACTATGGCCTTCGGCGCGCATTTCCTCGCTCATGGTCGCCTCGTATTCCACATACACGCCGCCCTTGAGGTCCAATCCCAGGGAGATGGGTTGAGGCCAGCGTTCCACATCCGAGGTAGGCAGCCAGGGAAGCAGCTTGTATAATCCCCGGCCGTCCAGCCAGGTTCCGTTCATGCCCAAGTATCCTATACACAGGGTTATTGCCAGCGTGATCGCCAGCCCGAGGATCGCCCCGGTGCGCTTAGACAGCTTCACACGGCGGCGTTTCTTTACCTTCATATTTCTCATCCTCTCTTGCGGGGTATAAATCACAAGACCATTGATCGCTCGGGATGAACCCATTTCCATCCATCCCGGGTTAAGCCCTTGGGGGTGCGCCCATTCTATGCAGTGCGGCTAAAAGAAGGGTGCAGGGTGATAGCCCGGCAGGGGTACGGGGCAGCGCTCCACGAACCCCCTTGTCTGCCTTTTGGGACGAGTACCCCAAGCGAGCCTGCTGGACAGGCGGGAAACGCTGTTCTCCGGGTTCGGGACCGGTGAAAGCCATAGGCCAAAGCGCCGAAATTTCTATGGATCGGGAGTTGGGGTCCGAGGTCCCGCCTTCAACCATGGGCTCAACCGCCGCGGAAGATTCCTCAGGCCCGGCCACCAGAGCGGAAAGCATTAACGCAAAGCAAAGCGCGCCCAAAAGAACAGGCACTTTTGAAGGATACGCACGCATCCGCTTTTCCCCTTTCCCTATATAGGAGGCAACCCCGTCGCAAAGAACCATCGGGGAATGCCCTCGTACACGGGCGTATTATACTGGATGCGCGAAGGAACGTCAAGAGAGGCGGAGTGACGGACTGCAATCTCGCGCCTATGCCCGCCGTTGTTTTTCCTCTTCCGGCGTGGTATGCTGTCACCGCCGGGAGGGAGGTATTCATTTGCCGGTCATGAAAGAACGCGCCGCTCGCAATCGTACCATCTGTCTTTCCGAAGCGGAAAAGAAGATTTATTTGAGCATGTGTTTTTCCGAAAAAACGATGTCTCCCAATCGCTTAATGATTGACGGGATTGTTGTGGGAGACTGTTTCTGCATTTTGCCCAAGCTTTCGGCCGCGCTTGCGGACTTGCTAATTGTTGATCCGCCCTATAATCTTGATAAGGTATTTGGTTCAAGCAAGTTCAAAAGGATGGAGAAATCGGAATACGCAGGCTTTACCCGCAAGTGGATAGAGGCTGTCTACCATACGCTGAAGCCAACCGCATCCATCTATGTATGCTGCGATTGGCGATCAAGCATGATTATCGGTAGTGTACTTGAAGAATACTTTACAATACGAAATCGCATTACCTGGCAGCGGGAAAAAGGGCGCGGCGCAATTTCAAACTGGAAGAATACCATGGAGGACATTTGGTTTGCCACAATGTCAAAGCAATACCAATTCAATAGCGGCGCTGTAAAACACCGCCGCAGAGTAATGGCGCCCTACCGTGTAGCCGGAAAACCAAAGGATTGGATCGAAACGGAAAATGGTAATTATCGCGATACATATCCATCGAACTTTTGGGACGATTTGTCGGTGCCCTATTGGTCGATGCCTGAAAATACGGACCATCCAGCGCAAAAACCGGAAAAACTGTTTGCCAAACTCATTCTGGCAAGTTCCCAGCCGGGGGATATGATCCTTGACCCGTTTGCCGGCGTTGGGACTTCGAGCATTGTGGCCAAGAAGCTTGGCCGCCATTATTTGGGAATTGAGAAGGAACCGGAGTATTGCGCCTTGGCCGCAAAGAGGCTTGAAATGGCAGACAGCGATCCGTCCATTCAGGGTTATGCCGACAGCGTGTTTTGGGGGCGCAATCTGTTGGTCAGACATAAGAATTCTGATATGACTTGATGATCGCCAGCGGACGGCGCTATGCCGGCCAGGGAGAGACCCCACCCCATTTACTTCGCGTATTCCGTGCTCCTGGTCTCCCGAATCACGTTCACCCGTATCTGTCCTGGGTATTCCAGTTCTTTTTCAATACGCTTTGCAATTTCCTTGGCCAGTACCTTCGTACCGTCGTCGGTGATATCCTCGGGCTTCACCATGATGCGTACCTCGCGGCCGCTTTGGATGGCGAAGCACTTATCCACGCCGATGAAGGAGTTAGCGATTTCCTCCAGCTTCTCCAGCCGCTTGATGTAGTTTTCAAGTGACTCCCTGCGGGCGCCGGGCCTGGCTGCGGAAATGGCGTCCGCGGCCTGTACCAACACGGCCTCAATGGTTTGCGGCTCTACATCGTTGTGGTGGGCCAATATAGCGTGGATTACGTCCGGGCTTTCACGGTATTTGCGGGCAAGCTCTCCGCCAAGTGCCACATGGGTGCCTTCGGCTTCGTGGTCAATGCCCTTTCCGATGTCGTGCAGCAGGCCAGCCCGCTTGGCCAGGGCCACATCCGCCCCCAGTTCCGCAGCCATGAGGCCTGCCAGGTGGCTCACCTCGATGGAATGTTTCAGCACGTTTTGGCCGTAGCTCGTCCGATATCGCAGGCGTCCCAGGATCTTGATTAACTCGTGGTGAATGCCGTGCTGGTGGGTTTCAAATACAGCTTGCTCGCCAAATTCCCGAATTTGGTTATCCACTTCCTTGCGAGCCTTTTCTACCATTTCCTCAATGCGAGCCGGGTGGATGCGGCCGTCCATGATCAGTTTTTCTACAGTAAGGCGGGCGATTTCCCGACGAACCGGATCAAAGGCGCTTACGATAACCGCCTCGGGGGTGTCATCGATGATCAGGTCTACGCCAGTGGCGGTTTCCAATGCCCGGATGTTTCGGCCCTCCCGGCCGATGATGCGGCCTTTCATGTCGTCGTTGGGCAGGCTGATGACAGACACGGTGCTTTCTGCCACATGGTCCGCGGCGCATTTCTGGATGGCCAGGGCGATGATGTTGCGTGCTTTTTTCTCGCCTTCCTCCCGGGCGCGCAGCTCAATGTCCCGTACGGTGGCAGCAGCATCATGATAGGCATCCTTTTGGATGCGGCTTACCAGCACTTGGCGGGCCTCGTCCTGGGTCATGCCGGCGATGCGCTCCAGCTCGTCCAACTGCCGCTGCTGGCTGTGTACCAGTTCGTCCTGCAAACGCTGCAATTCGGCGGTCTTGTTATTGAGGGCCTCCTCTCGGGCTTCGATATTGTCCTGTTTTTTATCGAGTGTTTCTTCCCGCTGAAGGATGCGGCGCTCGCTGCGCTGTACTTCGGCCCGGCGATCCCGCATCTCTCGGTCCAGCTCGGTTTTAAGGCGCAGTACCTCTTCCTTGGCTTCTAAAATGGTTTCTTTCTTCTTTTCGTCCGCTTTACGGAGGGCGTCTTCCAATAAGTTTTTCGCGTACTCTTTGGCACGGCCGATTTTCTTTTCTCCAGACTGTTTTCGGTACACATATCCGCAAACCAGGCCTAAGGCCGCGGTTATAACAGCGACCAATATCGCGATAAATGGATTCATCGGTTTCTCCTTTCCGCTTATTTTAAATTGCTTTTGACATTGAAAAAACCCACGGGAAAACCCGTGCGGCTGCTGTATGATTTACGGATTGGGCGCACAGCGAAAAACGAAAGCGCACTGTCGGAGATGCTATTACAAGCATTCCGTTTTCTGGATTTGCCACAGGAAAAACACGGTTTACCCGGCTAACCCAACCTGCCCATTTACCCAGGGGACGCCCGGGGCGCCACCATTGGGAAACCCGCCAGCCCGACGCAGCAAAATGGGTTCTTGCTTACGGTGCGGGGAAAGACGATCCGCGGGGATGTATCCGAAAAACAGCGGAGATTCGCTTTGTCAAAGCAAAGCGAAACCTCTTGAGCCGACCTTCCCATTATAAGGGGGCAGGCACATTCTGTCAAGCATGACAGATTCGAGATTCCCCATTTTTCAAGCCGAGGCGAAGCGATCCGGCGACAAGAAGGAAAGTTGAGGGTCTTTCGGTTTCTTCAAGAGCAAATGGGAAATGCCTTGTTTGCAACGAGCAAAAACAGTGAAGATGCCATCAGCAATGGCAAAGAACAT
>WRHG01000121.1 GCA_009783365.1 Clostridia bacterium
CGTAATGCCGATGAACGCTCAACTCCCGGTTTTTCAGATGCAGAGTGTTCCTCAGACGGCCCCTCCATTGCAACAAGGCAACCCGCCTCAACTCTATGACGAGTATATAGTCACCGCCACGGATGAAAAACCTTTTTGGCGGAGGGGACACAAAGCCCAATCTTCTTCCAGATCCGTCAAAGAAAGTGCCCCGAGCCAAGGAGACGCGCTGTTTGCTGACGGGTACGTTCCCCGGGATCGCGCCTCACGAAAGGTAACCGCCCGGATGGAAGAAATTGCAAGCCGCAAAGCGGAAATCGCCCAGGAGTTGAACTCCCGCAAGCTGGGCGAAACGGCTTCCCTCCAGCCGAAGGGATGTGTCCTGGACGCCGCACCCGAACCTTCCCCCAAAGCTTCCTCATTGGTATCGCCCATCCGCGCGGATCGGGAAGACGCGGCCGGCACCTGGGATGCAGCCTACAAACGGCCGGCCGGGACCGCGCCTCAACCTGCCGCCTCGGACTTGGCATCCGCAGACAATTTAAAAAAAGCAGCGCCGCTCACAGATCACCAGCCATATGCCTTCCCCACGCTGGATTTGCTCAACATGACCCAGCACAGCAAACCGGACACGCGAATCCAGGATGCGGAAAACGCAGCGTGCCTTGAGCAAACGCTGGAGAGTTTTGGGATTCCCGCCAAGGTACAACGGGTCACTCACGGTCCCGCCATTACCCGCTTTGAGCTGGGTTTGGCTTCCAGCGGCATCAATGTTAAGCGGATTCTGAGCATTGCGGACAACATCGCCCTGGAAATGGCCGCCAATGGGGGTGTGCGGATCGAAATCCCCATCCCGGGCACCAACCTGTTCGGCATTGAAATCCCGAACAAGGAAATCACCGGCGTATCCCTGGCGGAGGTGCTTATCAGCCCGGAAATGAGCGCGGCCAAGTCCCCGCTGACTGTAGCTCTGGGCCGGGATATTGCGGGAACGCCGGTTCTTTGCGATCTGTCCAGGATGCCCCACCTTTTAATTGCAGGGCAGACGGGCAGTGGCAAATCCGTATGTGTAAACGCCATTATCAACAGCATTCTGTACCGCGCATCGCCGGAACAGGTTCGTATGATTATGATCGATCCCAAGGTAGTGGAACTGCAGAGCTACAATGTTGTGCCGCACCTGCTGATACCCGTGGTATGCGATCCTCATAAGGCGGCGGGCGCTCTGGCTTGGGCCGTGGCTGAGATGTTGGATCGGTATCACAAAATGCAAGTCAAGAACGTACGCGAAATTTCAGCCTATAACACGAAGCTTGGGCCGGACGAGACAAAGCTGCCTCGCATTGTAATCATCATCGACGAATTGGCTGACTTGATGCTGGCCTGTAAAAAAGAAGTCGAGGAAAGCATCATTCGCTTGGCTCAACTGGCCCGCGCCGCGGGAATCCATATGGTGGTGGCCACCCAGCGACCTACGGTGGACGTGATTACGGGCCTCATTAAGGCCAATATTCCTTCCCGTATTTCCTTTGCGGTATCCTCCAGCATCGACAGCCGCACTATCCTGGATATGAATGGCGCGGAAAAGCTGCTCGGCCGTGGCGACATGTTCTATTTCCCCACGGGAGCCAGCGCTCCCGTGCGGGTTCAGGGCTGTTTTTTAAGTGACGGGGAAATCGAGCGGGTTGTGAACCACATCGGCGCTCATACGCATGTGGAGTTTGACCCCAACATCATTGAGGCTCTGAATACTGAGGCAAACCCCATGACTGGCCTGGATGACCTAAGCGATGGCGGCGGCGTGGACGACAAGCTTCAGGAAGCCATTGAAATGGCCATCATGGATGGGCAGGCCAGCATCAGCATGCTGCAGCGGCGCATGAAAATCGGGTATGCCCGTGCCGGACGCCTTATTGACGATATGGCTACGCGGGGCGTAATCAGCAAGGCGGCCGGGAGCAAGCCGCGAGAAGTATTGATATCCCGCGAGGAATACGAGCGCATGAAAGCGAGCATCCTGCTCTGATGTTTCACGACCATACCGGGGCATTTCCCCCGCCGACCGGCTTTGGCGCAATGAAGTGACTTTATATGCCAAGCGCTTCGCCGGCGTGATATGAACTTCGCACAAGCGGCGCGGACGCCACGAAATCAAAACCTTTTTCCCTTGCGGCAGCGCCATATTCCTCAAACCTGCGCGGCTCGATGTATTCCCGAACGGGGATATGCTCCCGTGAAGGCGCGAGATACTGTCCGATTGTCAGAAACTCACAGCCGGCATCCCGCAGGTCGTCAAACAACGCAAGCACCTGATCCCATGTTTCGCCCAGCCCCAGCATGATGCCTGTCTTTGAGCGGACCGTTGGTTGAAACCGCTTAATATCCCTCAACAGATTAAGGGATCGTTGGTATTCCGCTTGCGGGCGAACGATTTGATAAAGTGGTTTCACAGTCTCCATATTATGGCTGATTACAGCGGGGAACGCATCCGTCACTCTTTGAAGCGAATCCAAATCCCCTTGAAAGTCCGGTATCAAGGCCTCCACCGCAGTATCCGGAGCGGTATGCCTAATAGCGCGGATGGTGGCTGCAAAATGACCCGCGCCTCCGTCAGGCAGATCGTCCCTGGTTACGGACGTAATAACCACATACAGCAATCCAAGCTCTTTCACTGCCTGCGCCACATTGTCAGGTTCATCTGTGTCTACAGGCTGAGGCTGCCCATGCTGGACATTACAAAAACGGCAGTCACGCGTGCAATGGGTCCCCAATATCATAAAAGTAGCCGTTTTGCGCGAGAAGCAGTCCGTATAATTAGGGCAATTGGCTTCTCTGCAAACAGTGTTGAGCTTTAATCTTCTTAAAATCCCCTCAATGACTTCTTGATTGGGATCCGTCCTGCGCGATACGCGCAGCCATTGCGGTTTCCTGATCATAATATTCCGCCTTTCCGCTGTTGACATGACGCTTCGGCCGGTGGTTTACGGTATGAAGTATATCCTTTACTCAAATAGGCAGGACAACAATTGGTCTTTGGTAATGTCGCCCAGAAAAGGAGCTAAGGAGATCTCGCTTAACGCGCTGTCAAAAGACTGATATAAGAACGCTCTTCTCTCAAGATGCTCTTCCAAATGACGAATGGGAACGGTTCCTAAAAAATCTCCGCATATTGAGCATGAGGCCACCTCTCCTTTACGAACATCCAAAAACACCTCCACCTTTCCGCCCGCAAATCGTTTGCTGTTTCGGAAAGAAAATCTTGGCGTTCTGCCGATCGTCCAGGACGGGTTTCCATATTGATCGTGATAGATTTGATCAACCTGCGCCAGCTCAGTATGGGACAGCTCGTAGTTCCTTACCTGTTGATCCGCAAACAGATTCCGCTTTAAAAGCTCCTTGAACTCCAGAATTGAATAGGCGGCGCCCGTATACTCCATGAGGTTGGTGACCCGGCTGCGCACCGAGCTTACCGCTTTGGAGCGAATTTTATCTGAATCTGCGCGAAGCACCCTGGCAAGCGTCTCCAAATCCGCACTGTACAAAAGGGAACCATGGGTGCATATCCGTCCGTGCCGTACATATTGCGCCATGCCGGAAACCTTTTTGCCCTCAATGAGGATATCGTTGCGGCCTTCCGCTTTTGCCGGAATCCCCATATGATTCAGCGCGCCTACAACCAGCCCCGCTATCATTTCCTTTGCGATCTGCTGCAGATACCGAACATCCGCGGGAGGCAGTATCATCGTAAACAGCAGCGTTCCCGAATCCGTAAAAATCGCGCCTCCGCCGCTGGAACGGCGCACGACCTGTATCCCCGCCTCTTTAGCATACATCATGTCGATTTCCGCATCGGGTATTTGATAATTGTCCAGCATCACGCATGGGCGTGTCCGCCATATCATAACGACCGGCTCATCCGATGTAAAAGACCGCATGATGTGCTCTTCCACTGAAAAATGAAAGGCGGCGTCCCGGTTGTCCGTTTCAATATACAGCAACTTTAATCTCCCTGCAGCTCTTCTATGTCATGAACCGCTTTCCACTTCGCAAGCTGAATCGCCAGCGCGGAATTTTCAGGCCCCGCAGAATGGCGATTTTTTTCTTGGGCATACAAATAGTCCTTGACTTCACTTTTTGTCGCGCCATGCCCGGTACGGCGTTTTTCAAAATCCGATAACCGCTCTCTGTGCCCGCAGGCGCAAAAAAACATACGTTTTTCACCATCACCCCGCATTTCCAGCTTTTTATAGCAATTGGGACACCGCGCATTGGTTTGCATGGATACATTTTTGCGATATCCGCAATCCCGGTCTGGACAGATCCGCAGGACGCCCTTTTTTCCGTTAACCTCAAGCATATACTGACCGCACACCGGACATTTTTCCCGCGTCATGTTGTCATGCACGTACTTTGCGTCACTGGCAACAACCATGGACACAAGCTTTGCAGCATATGCGCGCATCTGTGCGAGAAAGCCGTCGCTTCGAGCCATGCCTTTGCTGATAAGCGTCAACTCTTGTTCCCATCTCCCGGTCAGCTCCGCTGACTTAAGGTCCGGCGGCACAAGGGAAATAAGCTGTATCCCTTTGGAAGTAGGCACAATTTCCTTACCTCGCCGCTCCACATAAAAAGACGCGAACAGCTTCTCAATAATATCCGCCCGGGTGGCCGGCGTGCCCAGCCCGCTGGTCATTTTCAGGATATCGCGAATGCCGTCGCTCATCTGCCGGTCATTTGGATTTTCCATCGCGGTCAGCAACGTGGCTTCGTTATACCTCGCCGGCGGTTTGGTTTTACCACTTTCGACGGCGCAGGATCTAAGTTCCATTCTGTCGCCCTGCCGGATTTTTGGCAGCACTTGTTCCTTAATATCAGATTCATCGGCCTCCTCCGTAAATGCTCCTCCATAGGCCAATTTCCATCCTGGCGCTTTAACCGTTTTTCCCTTTGCGGAAAAACGTTCCTTTCCAACCTGCACGGTTACCCTGATATCCTCATACTCAAACGGCGGGGACAGCACCGCAAGAAATCTGCGAACCGCCAAATCGTAAATATTGTGTTCCTGCGGCGACAATCTGGCGAGATCGACAGATTCTTCCGTTGGTATAATGGCATGATGGTCGCTTACCTTAGCATCATCCACAAGGTAACGGGTTGACAGCGGCCGCTCCTTTATGAGGCGCAACGCCAACTCCCTGTAGTTTCCGACGGCAATGCTCCGAATGCGCTCGGGCAGGGTGGCTGCCATGTCCTTGGGAAGATATCTCGAGTCTGTACGCGGGTAGGTAAGCAGCTTATGCCGTTCATATAAAGACTGCATCAATGAGAGGGTTTCCTTGGCGGAATAGGCGTACTTACGGTTCGCATCCCGCTGCAGTTCCGTAAGGTCGTAAGCGGCGGGCGGCGTTTGACTCATATTCTGTTTATGTAATTCAACGGCTGTGCCTGCTTTCCCGGAAACACTTTGTAAAATATCCTCTGCGGCCTGCCGGTTATTAAGGCGGGATTGGCCGCCGCTTCCGAGCCATGTCGCGGAGAAGCCGTCGAACCGGGCCTGAATAGTATAATAATCCTTGGGAATAAAAGTTCGGATCTCCTGCTCGCGAGCTACAATCATCGCAAGGGTCGGCGTCTGAACACGGCCGGCGGAAAGCCCCGCATTATGCTTGCATGTCAATGCCCGGGTAACGTTCAGCCCGATCAGCCAATCGGCTTCGGCACGGGATTGGGCGGACAAAAACAAGTTGTAATAATCGCTTGCAGGTTTTAGCTGCTGAAATCCCTCCCGCACCGCCTTATCGGTCTGAGAAGAAATCCACAATCGTTTCGCGGTTTTTTTACAGCCTGCTTTCATTAAGATCCATCTGGCCACAAGTTCGCCTTCGCGCCCCGAATCCGTAGCAATAATGATCTCTGAAACATCCGGCCGATCGAGCAAGCCTTTTACTATACGGTATTGTTTGGATGTTTCTTTGATGACGACCAGCTGCATTCTTTGCGGCAGCATAGGCAGCGTCTCGAGGCTCCATTTCTCGTATGCCTTAT
>WRHG01000122.1 GCA_009783365.1 Clostridia bacterium
GATACGGCCGATGGTCTATATTGACCAGTTGCCCTGGCATGAGCTGAACGGGCGGGGCGAATTGGACCTCCATTGCGAAGACGGGTTTTTACGCGCCATCGAGCAGGACCTGTTGAAAACGCTTTACCGGTGGCATCATTTTCCCTGCGATATGGTTGTGGAAAACAGGGTGGATATCCCCCATGCGGTACACAACCTCCGGTATGGGACCCATATTGAGGAAGAAACGCTGCAAACCGATACGGCGAATGATATTGTATCCCACAAATATGCGGACCTGCTGGACACGCCTGAGAAACTGGCCGCGCTGAAAGAGGACGAAATATGGGTGGACCGTGACCTGGACGCCCGGCGCTTGGCGCTGGCCGGCGAGGTCTTCCAGGATATTCTACCCGTCCGGTTTTCGGGGGAGTCTATTCACTGCGGCGTGTGGGACAGGATCGCGCAGATGCGGCCGCTGGAAAATATCCTGATCGATTTAATGGATCGCCCGGATTTTATCAGGGACACCATCGGGCGGCTTGTGGAGATCACCATGGGAACGGTGGATCAGTGCGAAAAAGAGGGGCTTTTGGACCCATCCATACAGTACATTCATTGTACGGGCGCCTATTCGGACGATCTGCCCGCCCCTGAGCCGGGCAAAGAACCCACATCGCGAAACGTATGGGCTTTCGGCATGGCGCAGTTGTTCTCAACCGTGTCTCCCGCCACTCATGACGAGTTTGAGATCCAACCGGTCCGGCCGCTGCTTGAGCGTTTCGGCCTTGTCTATTATGGCTGTTGCGAGCCTTTGGATGCGAAAATTCAAATCATTAAAAAAATCCGCAATGTCCGAAAGATTTCGGTCAGCCCATGGGCGGATGTGGCCAAGTCCGCGGAACAGCTCGGCGGGGATTACGTTCTTTCCTTTAAGAGCAATCCGGCGCTGATCGCCCAGGGATTCCTGGATGAAAGCGCCATCCGCAAATCGCTTTCCCATGCGGCGCAAACGGCGCGATCATACGGAACGCCGCTGGAAATCATCCTGAAGGATGTAAGCACGGTCAAGTACCGGCCGGAATATATTGACCGCTGGGAAAAAACAGCGATGGACGTCGTTCAGAGGTAATGCCTTGAAGGAATGGAACGCCGATGCCAAAAAGCAATTTGGTCGTTGGAAACATCGGGCTGATCAAGTCTCTAAACAAGCGGAACATCCTGAATGCAATCGTACGCAAGGGATCGATATCCAGAACGGAAATCGCCAGGCGCGTAAGGCTTGCCATGCCAAGCGTCATGAGAATCGTGGATGATTTCGTAAAAGACGGCATCGTCATTGAAACGGGAAAAGGGGATTCCACGGGCGGCAGAAAACCGAGCATGCTCAGCATCAACCCCGGCGCGCGTTTCTTTCTCGGGTCGACGGTCCTCGACGAGATCAAGAGCATCGTAACCAATACAGACGGTCAAATCCTCGGCAGCGCCAAAACGAAAACCGGCCTTAACGGCGGCGAAGATGAAATCATCATCCAGCTGAAAGCGAACATGGATATGGCAATCGCCGCCAGCGGGCTTGCCCCAAAGGATATCGCATATGCGGGGATCGGGACCCCCGGGATGGGATTCACCTATATGGACCGCCCGGGAAGCGGCGCTTTTGCCTTCTGGTCCAAACTGAGCAAAGAAACATTCAAACGCAGGTGCCAGTTCGAGTTTCCCGCCGTTGTAGAAAACATCGCAAAGGTAGGCGCTTTGGGGGAACTGCGTTACGGAAACGGGAAGGAGCAGCCAGATTATCTGTTCATCGAGGTTGGCCTCGGCGTAGGCATGGGCGTGGTGCGCGGCGGCAGGTTGGACATAGGCGTCGATGGGCTTGCCGGCGAATTTGGACATACGTCGATCAACTTTGCCGGTTCCGAATGCTATTGCGGAAAGCGGGGCTGCGTGGAAAGCTATTGCTCCGTCGGCGCGCTCCTGCAAGAATATCAAAGGCGGCGGGTCATAGACGGAACGCCCTGCGAACGGAACCCCTCCATGGAGGATTTTGCCGAAGCGATTGAAAAAGAGGATCCCACAGCCCTCGACGTAGCGGTTTCATGCGGTCAGCTGCTTGGCCTTGGTATCTCCAACGCCGTCAACCTTTACAACCCGGGCGCGGTGATTGTGGGAGGCGACGCCTGCGGTATCCCCCTGTATGTGGAAAGCGCTTTTGAGGCGGCGCGCAAAGGGATCTTTATGAATACGAGCCGCAGCGTAAAGCTTTTTATCGCTTCGCAGGAGAAGCCCACATACCTGATGGGAGCCGTCGCCATCGCCATTGAACATTTTTTTGACGAGTATTGCAGGGGGTAGCGCAATGATCACGGGAAAACCTTTGATCCGCGCCGCGTTCAAAGGCGAGCGCACGGGCGCCAACGCCTTTTGGGTGGGCCATCCCGCCGACGAAACGAAAACGCTGTACCATGCCGCGCTGGGCATTGCCGAAGCGCGGCAGCTCGCGGGCGAAAATCAAAAAAAAAGCCGGAGCATGCTCAAGTCCTCACAGACGGATACGGCGGAGGTTGCGTTCAACCTGAAAATCGGCAGCGATATGATCTGGATCTCGCCGGAATTGGACCCGAACTGCTGGCGGCACCCCGACGGCAAGCCCATGTGGGACTGTTTTCCACACGGACGCACAGGCCTTGGAGACGCAGGCGTCTTCGCGGAGTGCGAGGATGTGGCGGAAGTGGAAGCGTTTGACTGGCCGGATCCCAAGCACCTTGATTTCACGGGAGTCCTTGAATGCGCCAGGCTCGCGCGGGAGCACGGGCTGGCGATCTTTGGCGGCATGTGGTGCCCGTTCTTCCACGTTGTCAGCGATTTCTTCGGCATGGAGAACTACTTTGTAAAGATGCATACCGATCCCAAGGTGGTTCACGCGGTCACGGAACGGGTGGTGGATTTCTATGTGGAAACCAACCGCCGCTTCCTCTCGCTGGCGAAGAACGATCTTGACGCAGGCTTTTTCGGCAACGACGTGGGCACACAGCTCGATTTAATGGTCAGCGTCGAATGCTTCGACGATTTTCTGCTGCCGTATATCAAGCGGATTATCGCAACCGTTCAAAAGGCGGGGCTGGCTGTGGCAATGCATTCCTGCGGCTCCATTGACCGGGTAATACCCAGGCTGATCGACGCCGGCGTACAAATTCTCCACCCGCTTCAGGCGCTGGCGCGGAACATGGACGCCAAAAGCCTTGCCGCAAAGTATAAGAATGATCTGGTTTTCCTTGGCGGAGTGGATACGCAGCAACTGCTGCCTTTTGGCACGCCGGAGGAAGTACGCGTCGAAGTTCTTCGCTTGCGGGAACTCTTCGGCGAGCGCTTTATCGTCTCGCCAAGCCACGAAGCCCTGCTGCCCAACGTGCCCCTCCGCAATGTGATCGCCATGAGCAAGGCCGCGAAGGAGTAGCGGATCAGAACAACCCCCGCACCCAATCCACAAAATTCGTACCTGCCAGGGCAAGAACCGTCATGATGGCGCACGCCGCCAAGTTGCCCAGCACGATCACCACCGAAGCCCATTTTTTATCCATCTCCAGCAGCGTGGCAATCATGCTTCCGGTCCACACCCCCGTGCCGGGAAGCGGCACCGCGACAAATAAAAACAGCGCAAAAAGGCTGCCGGCGCGTATGCCTTGCGATTTTTTTTCCGCACGGCGTTCCACCCAAGCGGCGAATTTTTGGATTGGTCGGAATGGCAGTGTGTACAGCCACTTGAGCACGGGCTTTAGAAGCCAATAAATGAAAGGCATCGGCAAGGTGGACATCACAAACGCCAAAACAAACGTGAACGCCAGCGGCAAGCCCATTCCGATACCGGTCACAATGGCATAGCGGCCCTCGAAGCTGGGCACCAGCGACAACAGCGCAGTTACGATCACCTTCCAAACCTGTTCCTGCCCTATCAAAGCCTGCTGCGCGGCAGGTTGCGCCGCCGTTTGGGCCAATAGGCCCATGCTCATGGAAGCCCAACGCATAATCCGTCCTCCTCATTCATCGGCGAATCATCCTCCCAAAAATACAGCCCGTCGTAAGCTTGCTTCCTTTTCCGCCCGCTGCCCGGAACACCGTCGTCAACGGGAAAACCGGAGCGCAATCTCCTCCAGACCCCGAACCCCGTTATGAAAGCCGGACCCATTCTCCAGCACCACATCGGCAATACTTCGATAGATGGGCATTCGCTCCCGATAGATGCGGTCTATCTCCTCCCGCCCCTTCCGGACCAGCAGGGGCCGCTTTTCCGCGCGAATATCCATCATGATATCATCCAGCGGCCGATCGATCAGTACGATATAGCCTTGATCCTTCATAATGCGCCTATTTTCCTCCCGCAGAGCGACGCCTCCTCCGGTGGAGATCATACCGGGCGCCGCGTTAACCAACTCCTGAAGCAGTCGCGTTTCTCCGTCCCGGAATGCCTTTTCGCCATAGGTTTCAAAAATTTGCGCAGTGTTCATGCCGCTGCGTTCCGTCAGGTAAGCGTCGGTATCCAGGTAGGGCATTTGCAGTTTCAACGCTACGCGCTTCCCCAGCGTGCTTTTTCCGCTGCCCGGCATACCTACAAGAAAGATGTGACGGTCCATCCCGTATTCCTCCTTCGCGACTCTCTAGTCCCGCTGTCTTTCCCCCGGCCGCAGGGTAAAACGAAACGAGACGTCTTTCTCCGTGGGAAGCAGCCGTATGTTCTGGCCGTGCATTTCAAGAATTTGCTTGCAAATACTCAATCCCAGCCCTGTGCCTTTGCCGGCGGTATGTGCCTTATCCGCCTTATAAAAGCGCTCGAAAATGTGAGGTTGATCCACAGGCAGGATAGGCGGGCCATCGTTTGTAAAGGTGACCATGATCGTATCATGCACCAAAACGGTGTGAATTGTCAAGTTTCCTTCCCGTTTGGCAAATTTGACGGCATTGTCCAGTAAATTGTACAGCACTTGCGTAATCCTGTCCTGATCCGCCCGCGCCACGCAGGGATCCGTTTCAAATTCCAGCCGTACGTTCAGCTTCTTTTCCTCAATATCGTTCATACGGCCGATGAGGACCCGCCGGACGGACTCGTTAATGTCGTAGTCCGTAAGATGCAGCGTTTCCCCTCCCTTGTCCATGCGGCTTAACAGCAGCAAATCACCGATAAGGCTCTTCAGACGGAGGGTCTCGTCATTGACGATCTCAAGGTATTTCTTCGTTTCTTCCGGCGGAATGGTATCATCCAGCATGCCCTGTACAAAACCATGAATGCTGGTAACAGGGGACCGGAGTTCATGGCTCACATTGGCTACGAACTCCCGGCGGCTTTCCTCCACCCTCTCCAGCTTCTCCGCCATCACGTTAAAGGCCCCAGCCAGCTGCCGCACCTCGTCCACCCCGGTCACCTGAGCCTGCTGGCCAAACTTTCCCCGGCTCATGTTTTCCGCCGATCGGGTGATCGTCGTCAAGGGCTGGATGATGGCCCGGGTGTAAAAAGCGGCGCACAGCAGCGCCAGAAGGGACGCCAGCACGACCCCCATCAGCACTTGCACCTGCACACCCCTGTACTCCGCCTCAATACGCTGGGCGCTGGTATGGATGAACACCGCGCCCAGCACCGTCTGGCCCTGTACCCAGGGCACGGCAACGGTGAAGATCAGCCCTCTCTGATCATCCGTAATGCGGGTCTGCACCTCCTTGCCGCTGAGCACTTCCCGCAGGATGTCCGTCACGTCGATGGCGGAAAGGTTCTGCACCGTATCGGGAACGCTTTCCATGGCGGTCATCATATTGTCCATCACCCGGCCGTTTCTGTCGACGATCAGTATATAGGCCCCGTAGTCCTCAAATACCCTTCCCGACTTCCATTGCAGGTAGCTCATGGTAGGCGTTTGCATACGCAGGAACCCGCCCAGGGCGGCATTCTCCACGCGGCTGGCTAAAAATGCGATTTCACGGGCCTGCGCCATCAGGTCCTCCA
>WRHG01000123.1 GCA_009783365.1 Clostridia bacterium
AACCGGAACCATCACCGAAGGCAAGCCCGAAGTTACGGATATTATAGTAGGGAATGGGGAGTGGGGAATGGGGAGTGAGAAGATCGGGAACAAGGAAGCGCCCTCCCCGGATCTGCTTATGCAACTGACGGCAGCCGCGGAAAAAGGAAGCGAACACCCGCTGGGCCGGGCCATAGTGCAGGAAGCGGAAAGACGCGGCCTTGAGCTGCCTGCGGTAACGGAATTCAAAGCCATACCCGGCCGGGGCATAGAAGCTAATATTGAGGAATGGGGAAATACAACGGTCTCCATCCTCATCGGAAACAGAAAGCTCATGGAGGAACGTAGCATCGCGCTTTCGGAACTTGAGGCTGATTCCGGCCGGCTGGCGTCCGAAGGAAAGACGCCGATGTATGTTGCCGTCGGCGGAGAAGTAATCGGAATGGTAGCCGTAGCTGATATCGTAAAACGGTCCAGCAAGGCGGCTATACATTGCCTGCGTCAGATGGGCATCGAGGTTGTGATGATAACCGGCGATAACCGAAAAACCGCGGACGCAATCGCCGGGCAAGTAGGCATAGACCGGGTGCTGGCGGATGTGCTGCCGCAGGACAAAACCAACGAGGTAAAAAAATTGCAAAGCGAAGGTTGTAAGGTGGCCATGGTGGGAGACGGAATCAACGACGCCCCCGCTCTGGTTCAGGCTGATATCGGGATCGCTATCGGCTCCGGTACGGATGTGGCGATGGAGTCGGCGGATGTTGTGCTGATGCGTTCCGACTTGATGGATGTGCCCGCGGCCATTGCGTTGAGCAGAAGAACCATCCGTACCGTCAAACAGAACCTGTTTTGGGCCTTCGGATATAATGTTATCGGAATCCCCATCGCGGCGGGGGTTCTCTACGCTTTCGGCGGCCCCTTGTTGAATCCTGTACTTGCCGCTGCAGCTATGAGCTTAAGTTCTGTTTCCGTTCTGATCAACGCTCTGCGGCTCAAGCGGTTCCGAATAGATCAAGAATACAACGCCCGTGAAAACGATTGAAATCCATCTGTCTTTTTGATACACTGAAAAGGCGGCGGGAAGGCAAACGGGCTTCACGCCTTTGAAACGGAGTGATTGCCATGGTGGATGTCGTGGTTGTCGGCAAGGGACCGGCCGGATGGTCCTGCGCGATGACGGCGCGTATGAGGGGGCTCAGCGTGGCGGTGGTCGCCCCGGATAACGCAGCAGGCTGGCTGGAAAGAGCAGAACGGATTGATAACTACCCTGGTATGCCGCAAATATCAGGCCGCGAGTTGCTGGACTGTTTTGCCCGACAGGCGGCGGACCTGGGTGTGGAAAGCCGCACAGGGTTGGTCCGCCAGATCTTACCCAATGACAAAACCTTTCTGTTGCTGGTAGAAAACGACGTGATGGAATGCAAGGCGGTAGTGCTGGCCATGGGATCTGCCAGACCTGCGCTGCTGGATGGGGAAGAAGCGTTCATCGGGCAGGGGGTTAGCTATTGCGCCACCTGCGACGGCATGCTATACCGGGGTAAGCGCCTGGCGGCGCTTCTCACATCTGCGGAGGATCTGAAGGAAGCCGCATTCTTGAGCACACTGGCGGCGTCTGTAGACTGCTATCCAATTAAAAAGCCCTTGCCGGAGGCGCTGAACGACAGCATGCGGCAGGTCCGCGAAAAGCCGGTTGCCATTCGCCGTGAGGAAGCCGGGCTGATCCTCCAAACGGAAAAAAACGCACGGCCATACGATGGGATTTTTATTTTCCGGGCTGCTATGCCGCTTCATCTGCTGCTATCTGAAATCAAGATCGAAAACAGCTTCATCGCTGTGGACCGGTCTATGCGGACCAATATGCCGGGGGTATTCGCCGCAGGAGATTGCACGGGGAAACCTTTGCAAATCGCAAAATCGGTAGGGGAAGGAAACGTCGCGGCCATTACCGCAGCGGAATATATTAACGCAGTTGGATGAAAACGGATTGATTTACCGTTGTATCAATGTTGTATGGAATCAAGGAAGGACCGCCTATACTAAAGGAGGAACGACTTATGATGAACCGTTTGCAGAGGAAAACGCTGGCCTTAACCATTGCCATTTGCATATCGCTTGCAGGGATGGCGGGCGCGATGGCGCAGGCCGCTTCCGACTTTGAGGCTTTGGAGCCCTTGATGAACCTGATCGCCGATGTGGCGATTATCCAAAGCACCGCGGAAACCGAAGCCATTCAAGGGGCGGATGGCACGTTGAGCAATACATTCATCAGCACTTTCTTCGCCTTGCGGGATAAAGCGGATCCCGCCCTGGGCCTTACGCAGGAAATGGCAGAAAACCCTGAACAGCAAGCCGCGTTCCTCACCAGGGTATTTGCGGCTCAATTGCCCACCCTGGAACCTATAACCTACACGGAAGATCATGATGGATTCATCGGATTTCGCCCCGTTACGGTAAATAATGCCCTGGATGTTCAGGGAATTCAAATCATCGGTGAGATATATCGGGCGGACAAACCTCTCTCACAACTAAGCGATGTCGAGCAACAGGACGTGCTATGGCTTGAGCGTGCAATTTTTTCGTTTCAAAGCGACGCAAGCGCTATGAACGGCTTCCGTCTGACGGGGTTTGCAGTAGGGACGGAATTAAGCATGGAACAGGCGGTACAGAGTTATTTCGATGAAATCCTTGTAGAGTACGTGAACACCAGCCTCGGCTTCACCGTTCAATACCCCAGCGTGTTTACCGATAATCTATTGAGGGAAGATGACGCAGGCGTATCCGCAAAACTTCCCGATGAAAGCGCATCCTTCTTCGCAAAACGCGTGGATAACGTAAACGAGTCCGATTTGCGAAATTATGTGGATATCATCGCTAACGGCATCCCAGGTTCAAAAGCGCAATTTAACGACGAACTTCGGTACGCCACGGTGATGTACAGCACGGATGAAGGTTTCACAGTGTTCAGCGTGTACATCGTCACTGACATGCATATATATCAGGCTGAACTATCCTACCGCACAGATCTGAGCATGCAGTACAGCATGTACACAACGTATCTGGAGTACTCGTTCATGGTGGACGAGATCGCAATGGGCTAAAAGCCGGGAGGGTACATGATATATTCAAAGGCTCTGCGATGGCTTTGGGCGCTACTGGTCTGTATGCTGGTTTCGGTCTCCGCTTTTGCCCAGGTACTGGAAATGGCTGATTCCATAAGCAGCATACAGACATATCCCAAAGGGGCGCAGCAGGAACAAGCCGCTTACTGGTTTCAGTATGAATACCCTCAATTTTTGGCGCATACCACTGCTGATCAAGCCATTAACGCCTATTACCAGGCTGTTCGCGACGATTTGAATGCTTTCCTCATGTCGCACGTTGAAGAGCGGCTGGCCCTGCGTGAACCGGAGGAACCGGCCTACTATACGGATCTTGCCTATCAGGTGACGGCAAATACGGATTCATACGTAAGCGTCTTACTCACCAGCCAGCAGTTTTTGGGTTATTCGCAAAGTGATCGAATCGAAGCAAACGTGTTTGCCAGGAACGGGGTATACGCAGGTCAATTGGTAACTCTCTCCCAGGTGATGGGCCTGGAGCAGGAAGGCGACGAGTTTGACGCCAAGGCCAGTTATGCGAGCCAATTGGTCTATAAACTGGTATGGAAGATCATGGAAGAGCAGAAGGCAAGCCAGCAAAAAGATTTCTTTGAGGGTTTGACCCCGGCGGATGTTGAAGCGGCGCTTAACCCGGAAACGGATTTTTACATGGATATGGATGGAAATCTGGTGTTTTACATCCAGGCTGGAATTGTAAGCAGCGAAGTGGAGGGGATTCATACCTATCCATTCTCGCCGGCGGAACTGTTGACCGCGGTGAGGGAATAGGGCAAACGTCGGGCATCAGCAGCGCTAATCAATAAAGCGGACCACTTGCGCGGTTTTATCCACCTTATGCCCTTTTGCGGAAGCGTCCGGATAACCGAGGGCCGCCATACCATAGACGGAATGATCCTGCGGAATCCCGTAGGCAGTGAGCATAGCCCGGACATCAGGCACATTTTGCACCGCTTTCATTTGATTGATCCAGCAGGAACCGATCCCCAGGCTGTGAGCCGTCAAGAATATGTTTTCCAACGCGCAGGCGCAGTCAAAACCGCTGTTAGGATTGCCGGGCTCGTTACTGACCAGCACCAGCGCCGTGGGACGGTAGAGGTCATAATCCTCCTTGCCGAGGGCTTGGGCCATAGCCGCCGTTAAGATTTGGATGTCGTTCCTCTTATGGAGTACGGTGAATTGCCTGGTTTGACGATTCATACCGCTGGGCGCATAGACGCCCGCCTTTACGATATCCTGCAAGTCTTCCCTGCGGACCGGCTCATTGGTAAATGCGCGGCAACTGCGGCGGTCTAAAATGTTTTGAAGGACTAAATGCATAGGAGCCTCCTTATACAAATAATATAACTGGTAGCATAACACTGTGGTATTCGCCGGTTTATTTGGGCTTGGACAAGCCGAAGGCCGTTCCCTGGATAAAATAATTGCGCAGGCATACAAATAACGTCAGCGTAGGTATGCTTGTGACCAAAACGGCCGTCATCAGCACGGTCAGATTGCCGCCGCCTTCGCCCGCGATTTGCGCAATTGATACCATTACCGGTCGCACCGACGGTCCCTGTGACAGCACCATCCCAAACAGCAGGTCATTCCAAATCCACATGGCCTGAAACACCATAACCACTGCGGTCGGTACTTTTAACAGCGGTGCATAAATCAATGGGAAAGCAGACCATGCGCTGCATCCGTCAATCATAGCCGATTCGCGAATTTCATGCGAAAAACTCATAAAATGCCCCCGGTATACGAATGTGGCAAACGGCGTACATATGGTGGCGTAGAATAAAACCATACCCAATCTGGTGTCATATAGATTTGTTGAGATGTAGAGCTGATATAGAGGCAGCAGGTACATCTGAAAGGGAAACACTGTGCCCGCATAGATGAGCATGAAGATCAGAAAGCTGAACTTCGGCTTGACGATTGATATCCCGTAGGCTGCCATGGAACTGACAAGAATACAGCTCAGCGTTCCCAAAACCGCATACAGAAGCGAGTTGGTAAAGTGGCGCATCAGCGCAAAAGAGGTTGTTGCCGTGTTTAAATTCTCGATGATATGGACCTGCAGCGGCATGTGGTAAAACCGTGACGTGATGAAATCATTGGGCGATTTCAACGCGCTGGCAAATGAGATGAGGATGGGAAGCAGCCAGATTGCCGCGAGCAGTGAAAGCCCTGTAATGCGAACGATGTGTTTGCTTTTGGGGTTCATTGTTGCCCCCCGTTTCTATTTATAGTCGATCGCGTCGTTGTAGATCATCTGACGGATATATACGACTGCGATCGGTAGGATAATCAGCGACAATAGTACGGCAATGGCTGCGCCATAACCCATTTTGAGCTTGGAGAACGTCTCAATATACATGGTGACGGCCAGGGTTTCGCTTGTTCGCGCAGGGCCGCCCCGCGTCATCACGAAAATGAGGTCGAAAGTCTTGAACGAGTTGACGATTGCCATGCCGACCACGATGGTATGGGTGGGCTTAAGCATGGGAAAAATAATGTGGGTAAACGTCTGCCAGGCGTTTGCGCCGTCGATGGACGCCGCCTCGCACAGGCTGTCCGGCACATCGGAGATAAACTGCCTGCACAGGAAAATGCCAAAACCTCCGACCATTCCCGGTACTATAAGCGACGGCAGCTTGTCATAAAGGCCAAGTTTGTTAATTAACAGAAACGACGGTATCATTGTTGTTTGGGGGGGCACCATCATCGTTGCCAGAATAAGCCAGAAAACAAGATTTTTAAAACGGAATTCGTATTTTGCGAATACAAATCCCACAAGCGAGCTGGTAAACAGTACGATTGTGGTGGCAGTCACCGTAACCAGTACGCT
>WRHG01000124.1 GCA_009783365.1 Clostridia bacterium
CACAAGCTGGCGCAGCAGGTATCGAGCAAGTCGTTCGTGATATGGGAAGGATGGATCGCGGCCAGGTTCTGTCCTTGCAGCAGCAAGCGGATGTCTTGTTGATGGCTTCCTGGAACACCAAGGAGCGAATAGGCGTGTTGACAGGAAAGCTGCCGGAATATATGATGATGGGCAAACCCGTGATTTGTTGTGTGGCGGGCGATTTGCCCGGTAGCGAGGTCAGGCGTGTGCTGGAGGATAACATGTTGGGTTTTTGTTGGGAACAACCCTGTGCGGAGCGGGATACGCCGGCGCTTGAGGAGTATTTGCGCGAGATCATCCACCGCGCACGCCAGGGGAGACCAATCGGCCCGGAACAGGGAACTGCCGCTGTGGAGCAATACGCATATCCGCAAATTGCCGGTGAGTTCAACAGTTGGATCGAGGAAATGTGCCGCTGAACGAACTTGCGTTCTCAATTGACTTGATTTTGCCGTTGTGCTAGCATCCGAAACAAAGCGTTTTTCGCAAGAAGATTGCGATTGGACATATACCGGAGGCAAGCGGCCAGGTTGTTTCGCTATAAGAACGTTAGAGGCAAGGGGTGGAACCATGCGGCTTGATAAATACCTGAAAGTTTCCAGAATCATCAAGCGGCGGACCGTGGCCAACGACGCCTGCTCCGGTGGCAGGGTGTCCGTGAACGGACGAGTGGCAAAGCCGGGCATGGATGTGAAAGCAGGGGATATCTTGGAGATCCGCTTTGGCAGCCATGTGGGGAAGTATCGCATTCTCGGCTTGCAGGAGCATGTGCGTAAAGAAGGCGCGCAAGACCTATACGAGGTTCTGCAGGAAAACGCGAGTATGACCGCGGAACGCGGGTTGGAATAGCATGGGCAAGTACGTGATCGTGCTGGCTGGCGGCAGCGGACAGCGAATGGGCGGGGATGAGAATAAGGTATTTTTACCTCTGCGCGGAGTTCCTGCCATTGTAAGAGCCATCGCACCCTTTTCCGCGCTGTGCACCGGCGCGGTGGTAGTGGCCAGGGAGCGGGAACGGCAGGATATGGAAGCCTTGCTGCAGGATTATGGGCTTGGCCGAATGATCCGCGCGGTGGTCAGCGGCGGGGATGACCGGCAAGCTTCGGTGTCGGAAGGTCTTGCCGCTGTACCGGAGGACGCTGATACCGTGTTGATTCATGACGGCGCCCGGGCCTTGGTGACGGAAAGCGTAATCCGGCGCGTGCTGGCATCCGTGGATCGTCATGGCACCGGCATAGCCGCAGTACCTGTAACAGATACCATCAAGCGGGCAAAGCCAGGCGGGCAGGTGGAAGAAACCCCGCCGCGTGAAGAGCTTTTTACCATCCAAACCCCTCAGGGGTTTTTAACGGAATGGTTGAAAAAGGCCCATGAATACGCCGGCGAAACCGGTTATCGTGGCACCGACGACGCGTCGCTTTTAGAACACGCGGGATTGCCGGTAACCCTGTGCTTGGGAGATGTGGAAAACATAAAGCTCACCACCCGGTTGGATGCTGCCCTGGCTGAAATGATTCTAACCTGGCGGGTTGAACAGGAGGAATTGTTATGATGCGCGTCGGGCATGGGATGGATGCGCATCGGTTGGTGGAGGGCCGCCCTTTGGTTTTGTGCGGCGTTACCATCCCCCACGAAATGGGACTGTTGGGACATAGCGATGCGGATGTGGCCACCCATGCCCTTATGGACGCCCTGCTGGGAGCTGCGGCGCTGGGTGATCTTGGAAAGCTGTTTCCCGACGATGAGGACCGGTATCAAGGCGTTCGCTCCATGAACCTTTTGCGAACCGTGATCAAAAGGGTGGCGGGGGCCGGGTATGAACCGGTAAATGTAGATGTGACCATTGTGGCCCAACGGCCGAAGCTGCGTCCGTACGTCGACGCCATGAGGGACCAATTGGCAAAAACCATGGATTTGCCGATGGACAGCGTGAGTGTGAAGGCCACCACCACAGAACGCATGGGCTTTGAGGGATCGGAAGAGGGTATTTCCGCTCAGGCGGTTTGTATGATCAGAAAAAGAAACGATGGACAGGAAAATGGCGCCTCCAAGCCTTATGGGATCATTTGATGCGCGACAGAGACAGGTGTGAGGGAGATCCAGGTCATCATCTGCGGGAGCGCAACTATGTACTGCCCGTAGTTGCGTTTTCGTTTCTTTTGGGGATCATGGCCTCTCTTCGGATCGAACGCGGATTGTGGCCTCTTGGTTTGCTGCCTTTAGCCGTTGGGTTGTGGTATGGGCTAAAGCGCGCGGGGATTCGGCCGGACCTGGCCGTTGGGATCGCATGCTTCGCCCTTGGGCTCCTATGGACCCAAGGGTGGTCAAATCCAGGCGCTCCGGCGGAAGGAGTTTATCGAATCGAAGGCAGAGTCTATGGAGAGCCCAGGCTGCGCGCCGAGAACCGCATGACCTTTTACCTGAATGATGTGCGGCTGGATGGCGCGGTTCAGCAGGGCCGCGTTTATTGTACCTTGCGCGTCTATGGGGAAGATCCGCTTCCGGTGCTTTTTGACGGCGCGGAACTGCTTTTTGATGGACAGGTTTACCATCCCAAGGGCAAGAGCGGACCCCATGATTTTGATTATCGGATGTGGCTGCATCAAAACGGGATCTCCTACGGTATCTCGGGAATAAAGGATTTGCAGATTCGCAACACCCCGCAGACAGCGCCCTGGAATGATATGGCTTCACACATTCACAAGTGGGCGAGGGAATCGCTGGCAAGAGTGATGGGCGATGAGGCACGCTTTGCCATGGCCGTGCTTTTCAGCCAACGGGAGGGCATCGCGGCAGACGAGGCGGAATCGTTTCAGACGGCGGGTATAGCTCATGTGATGACCGTATCCGGCCTGCATGTAGGCGTTGTGGGCGGGCTTGTGATGTGGATGCTGAACAAGTTTCGGGTGGGCAGGGTATGGCGCCTTCCGCTTCTGGCCCTTTTTCTGCTTGGGTATTGCGTGCTGACCGGGTTTTCGCCGCCGTCCGTGAGGGCTGCCATTATGCTGCTGTCGGCTCTGCTGGCGAGATATATCGGCAGAAGGCCGGATCCTGTGACTGCGTTGAGTTTGGCGATGATCATTCTGCTGCTTATCAATCCTTTGTTACTGTTTTCGGCAGGGTTTGTGCTGTCCCTTTCCGCCATGGCAGGCACTTTGCTGCTACAGCCCAGCCTTTTGCAGTTCCTCACCGGAGGGGATCGTTCCCGCATCCGGCGGATGGCCGGTCCACCGGACGCCGAGCCCAGCAGAATGAAAGCCCGGTTTCGTCAACTGCCGGTGAAGGCAAAGGAAGTGTTGAGCTTCACCATAGCGGCGCAATTGGGCGTATTGCTTCCCGCGGCTTTCTATTTTCATCAATTGCCCCTGTATGGAGTGCTGATCAATCTGCTGGCGGCGCCAGTGATAGGCCTATTGGTGCCATGCTGCTTTGTAACGCTGTTACTGTCCCCGATTCCATATATAAGCATTCTCGCCGGCGGGACCGCAAAGGCGCTTACCGCGGGGCTGCTTTGGATGGTAAAGCTGACGGCTCAACTGCCGTATGCATCGATCCGGACCGCTTCTGCGCCGCCGTTTATACTTTGCGGTACGGCGCTCTGCGCAGTGCTCTTTTCCAGATACTACCGGGCCGGCTGGAAGCGGAGGCTTGCCGCCATCGTTCTGGTAGGCGTCCTCTCCGTGGCCGGCACGGCGGTTACAAGGTCCGATGATTTGCGCTATGTTCAGTTAAGCGTAGGAAGGGCGGAAGCGGCGCTCATCATGGATGGGGATATCACGCTGGCTGTGGATGTGGGCGAAGACGGCGCTGAGATGGCAGGTTACTTGCTGGCGGAGAACAGGAACATCGACGGGCTATTTCTAACCCATCTTCATTCGGATCACGCGGGCGGCGTACCGGCGCTACTTAATGCGAATATCCGGATCAGCAGGGTGTACTTGCCCGTTGGAGCGGAATCACAGAAGATCGATCCGCCTATGGCGGATATTGTCGAGGAATTGCGGCGCCGCAATATTCCCATCACGGAGCTTGCCGCGGGAGAAGAAGTGCGCTACAATAAAGTGACGTTGCAGGCGCTTTGGCCTGTCCGTGACAAGATGCGGCAGGGCCAGGACGCCAATGATTTACCGCTGGTGCTTTCCATTGATATGGACGGATATCGCATCCTGAACACCAGTGACTTGACCGGAGCTTACGAAGCATATGCGGCTTCCGCCTGCGATGTGCTTGTGGTGGCTCATCACGGCAGCGGGAGTAGCACCGGAGACGCCTTCCTAAACTTTGTTTCGCCAGGCATTGCCCTAATCAGCTGCGCCGATGGGGATCGCCAGTTGCCCGCCCTCTCCACACTGCGTCGGTTGGAGAAACACGGCATTGATATATACCGGACGGACGAACGAGGCGATATCACATTGACGGTCTGTGACGGACGTTTGGAACTGAGCACCTATAAGTGAGGGAAAACCTGTGAACCATACCGGATTCTTTGCGGCAGTAAAAGCGGGAAACCTGGCGGATGTATACCTGATGGAGGGTACGGAGGAGTATATCAAACAGCAGGCGTTGCTAAAACTCTGTGAAAAGCTTCTGCCAAAGGGTTTGGAGCAGATGAACCTGAGCGAATTGGAAAACCCGGATGCCGACGCCTTGATTGCGGCTGCTGAGACACTGCCGCTGCTGGGAGAAAAGCGGGTGGTTGTGGTGCGAAGCTGTGATTTACTTACAGCTGGCCGCAAGCAGGAAAACGAGAACAAAGCGGCGGAAGTGCTTGCTTATTTGGACCATATATCTCCCAGTACCTGCCTGGTTTTCTACGTAAAGGGCAGCGGGGACGGACGAAAGAAACTATATATGCACTTAAAAAAAAAGAACGCTATTGTGGATTTTTCGCCAATGAATGACGGAGAGTGCATTGAGTGGGCTATGCGTACTATGCGGGCAATGGGCAAGCAGATGAACAGAGAAACCGCGGCCGCGCTGGTGTTCACTGTGGGCAGGGACGCAGCCATGCTCAAGCTGGAGATGGATAAGCTATATCACTACGCGGAGGAACGGGAGCAATTAGAAACCGCGGATGTGGAAGCGGTTTGCACCAAATCCCTGGAATGTACGGTGTTTCAGATGGTGGATGCGCAGGTGGCGGGCAAACAGGAACAGTCTTTCCGCCTGCTTTCCGATATGGAGCACAGCGGTGAGGATCGCATTGGCATCTTAGCCATGCTGCTTCGTCAATACAGGATTTTGTACCATATGCGCTGTCTGCTGGAAGAGAAGGCGCCGCAGCAGGAGCATGCGTCATTACTGGGCATTCCCTCTTTCGCTGTGGCAAGAACCCAACAGCAATGCAAGCGGTACTCTGTGGAAAGCCTTCGGCAGGCTTATGAGGCGTTGCTGCAAATGGAATACGGCGTTAAGACCGGGCAAATTTCTCAGGAAGCCTGCGCTCAGGCTGCGCTGCTTCAGCTGGAGAGCATTCTCAACGCGAAAGCGGAATGATCTGACGGGATAGGTTTTATTAATTTGCTTTCCTTTTGGCATTCCAGTATAATGGGCCAAAGCATGCCTGATGGGGAAGCAAAGGAGGGTTTTTGTATGTCCGATTCTGTGAAGCAGATTGCCTTGCGTATTTTAGACCTTCGCGAAATTTCGGACTACACCGTTGAGCAGATGGCAAAGGCGCTTCGCGTACCGGTGGAAGAGTATCGCAAATATGAGAGCGGCGAGGTCGATATGCCCATCAGTTTTTTGGTGAAGATCGGCGAGGTTTTTCATGTGGATATGACGGAGCTTCTGACGGGGGAAGCGCCCCGCCT
>WRHG01000125.1 GCA_009783365.1 Clostridia bacterium
CGGCATCCCAACAACCGCCCAATGGGGGGGAAATTATACGGGTCGGCGAACCGCAGGCCCAATACAAAGCCCGTGAGCAGCGCGCCAGCCGACCAAACCATAACCCTCATATTGTGCCGCCTTTCCGTTCAAGTAAGCTCATATAGCTTCATCCTCTCCACAAAATTTACCGCGAGCGAGGGTTTTGCAAGGAAATGTAGATGCGGGAACCCCGCGTACAGAGAATCTGTCGCATGTACGCATGGGTAGGATATTTCGCGCCCCGCTTTTTGTGCTGCAAAACCATCTCCGGGGCAATGGCTATCCCAGTAGTGAAACTCATTGGAACGTATCGAATCGCCCGCCTTACACAGCAGATTGTCACGATTGGCGGTCAGCGTGATATATCCGAACCGCTGGAGGCGCTTCGTTTCATATGCCTCGCTATTTATAACACCGCACATGGGCATCCCGTCCATGCTCGTATGCAAATAGAGAAAACCGCCGCATTCCGCGATCGTCGGCAGGCCATCGGGTGCACCAACAAAACAAAAACGCGGAGACGTACAAAACGTCTCCGCGACCGATTCTTCGCGAAGCCTGCCAACACCCCGTACTCGCAGGATTGGTTATACATCAAAGCCGGTCTCCTGACTCTCGCGCTTGTGGCCTGTCCCACAATCCGCCGTTCTGCCTTACCGTGTGATCACAGTGACTGGCTTTCGCCAACGAACAACGGATACGCGCCTACAGTGGCGGTACCGTGCAGTTAAGCGCCCATATAAGCGCTCGCTGCGTTCCCTGTTAATCCGGACGGCATCCTCCTTTCAGCTTTTTCCCGATGAAAACCGCAAGCCGCCGGAACACTTCGACATGCTGAAATATATCATGGCGAAAAGTGTTTGTCAACAGAAAACGAATGTGGAAGTCGGGCATAATTCTCGTTGACGCAACGCGTCCACCGGGGTATAATGCAGGAACAAATGAATAGCGTGTGTATCTGCACGTAAGTGCGGCGCTTGACATAAGCGTCAAGGGAACACGGATGAAATTTCCGGACTGTCCCAGTAACCGTGAAACGGACGAACGGGCGATAAGCCACTGTCGCAAGACGGGAAGGCGCCCAAGTAGGATGAAGTCAAGTCGGGAGACCTGGTTACACATTCACGCTTCTGGGATTGAGATATGCTATGCGTAGATGGGACTATACCCGTTGAAGTTGTCTCTTTCCAAAAGAGGGACGGCTTTTTTACTCCTCTCAATCTGTTCATTTGATTAATTTGGAAAGGGGTAACCTCATGAAAACCATCAAAACCCATAAGACGGTATCTCTGTTCCTCACAGTCGCTCTGCTCCTGGGCCTGCTGACCGGCAGCGCCTTGGGCGGGGCCGCCGCCCCGGTTTCCGTCACGGACATGACAGGTCGGGAGATTCAACTGGACGCGCCCGCCACGCGCATCGTAGCGTTGACCGCCTCCGACTGTGAGATCCTATTCGCACTGGGGGCCGGGGATACGCTGGTAGGGCGCGGAACGTACTGCGATTACCCGGCGGAGGTGCTGGAAGTTCCGACTGTTCAGTCCGGCATGGACACCAACATTGAACAGATTGTGGCGCTGGAACCCCAAGTGGTGCTGATGAGCACCATGGCCCAGACGGAAGAGCAGGTTGCCGCGCTGGAAGCGGCGGGCATCCAGGCCGTGGTCAGCGATGCCCAGAACATCGCCGGCGTGTACGAGGCCATCGAACTGATCGGGGCGGTGGCGGGCAAGACGGAGGAAGCGGCCGCTTTGATTCAGGGCGTGCAGGCTTCCTTTGAGGAGATCGCGAACAAGGCCGCAGGCGACGGCGCAAAGACCGTCTATTTTGAAGTATCTCCCCTGGAGTGGGGGCTTTGGACCGCTGGAAGCGGGACCTTCATGGATGAGCTGGCCGCGATGCTGGGGCTGAAGAACGCCTTCGGCGACGTGCAGGGCTGGGGCGAGATATCCCAGGAACAGGTCATCGAGCGCGATCCGGATTACATTGTCACCATTGCGATGTACTTTGGCGACGGCCCCACTCCGGTGGAAGAAATCCTCAGCAGGGAAGGCTGGCAGGACTTGCAGGCCGTGAAGGGCGGCGCCATCTTGAATGCCGATTCCAACGAAATCTCCCGCCCCGGCCCCCGTTTGGTGGAAGCGGTGGAAGCCTTGTATCAATTCGTATATAAGTAAGATCGCTGGAAGGGGGCGGCTCTCCGTCCCCTTCCCAAGCATTTGAGGACCGCATGGAAAATCGTTGCGAAGGTTTCCGTTTTCACGAATACATACTTTTTGCGCTCGGTACGCTTGCAGCAATACTGCTTTGTGTATGCTTGGGCAGCGTAAACGTTCCCTTAAAAGATGCTCTGACCGCGGTATGGAATACGATATGGAACCTCCCTATCCCCGCAGGAGTGTCCAAGTCAATCATCGTGTTCGTACGCCTGCCCAGGGTGATTTGTGTCGCCCTGTCGGGAGCGGCTCTGTCCTTGTGCGGCGCGGCGATGCAGGGACTGCTCCGCAACCCGCTGGCAGACGGGTCTACCCTCGGGGTTTCTTCTGGCGCTTCGCTGGGGGCCATCCTCGCCATTGCCCTTGGGCTTACCATCCCCGGCGTCAACTTTGCCGGCACCATGGTTATGGCGATTCTTTTCGCCTTCTTGTCCCTTGTGCTCATCCTGTCCCTCGCTTATCGTTTGGATCATTCCCTGGCCACCAATACCATCATCCTGATCGGCGTCATTTTCACCATGTTCATCCATAGTATCATCAGCCTGGTGACCGCCTTTGCCGGGGAGAAGGTGAAAACCATCATGTTCTGGACCATGGGCTCGCTGGCGAGCGGCAGCTATCAAAACGCGCTGGCGCTATTGATCGCCCTCATTATCTGCGGCGCAGTGATGCTGGGCAGCACCAGAGAACTGAACGCCTTTGCCGTAGGGGAGGACAATGCCCGTCATGTGGGCGTGGATGTAAAACGCGTCAAGCTGCGCGTGCTTATATGCGCGTCCGCTCTCATCGGCGTATGCGTATCCATCGGCGGAACCATCGGCTTTGTGGGGTTGGTGACACCCCATATCATCCGCATGCTGGTAGGGCCCAACCACAAGCGCCTTTTGCCCGCCAGCATCTTCAGCGGGGCCATCTTCCTGCTGCTGGCTGACCTCATAGGCCGTGTCATATTGAGCCCTTTGGAGATTCCAATCGGCGTGATCACCTCCTTTATCGGCTCGGTGGTATTTGTGTATATATTCTATAAATCCAGAAAGGCGAGATGAACCATGCTGAATGTCCGGGGCCTGACGGTTCGATATGGCAGTCTCGCCGTGCTGAACGATATCAGCTTTACGCTTGAGGCCGGGCAGTGGCTAATGGTGGCCGGGCCGAACGGCGCGGGGAAGTCCACGCTTGTTCACGCTATTTCCAAGGGCGTTCCTTACCGGGGCGAGGTATGGTATCGGGGCAAAAACGTACAAGCGATGCGTTCCTCTACCCTGGCAAGGGAGATGGGCGTATTATCCCAGAGCCATCAGGTGGGATATGCCTTTACGGTGGAGGAAGTGGTGAACCTGGGCCGGTACGCCCATCGAAAGGGTCGCCTTTCTTTCACTGATGAACAAGGTGAAGAGAAGGTGCGCACCGCCCTCGAGATGACCGGCATGCTGCCGTTGCGGCGGCAATCGGTGCTCACCTTGTCCGGCGGCGAATTGCAGCGGACGTTTCTAGCCCAGGCGTTTGCTCAAGATCCGAACCTGATTCTTTTGGACGAGCCCACCAACCATCTGGATTTAAAATATCAGAAGCAAACGTTTGAGTTGATAGAAACCTGGGTGAAACAGCCGGGCAGGGCGGTCATCTCCGTGGTGCACGACATCAGCCTGGCCAGAGCCTACGGCACGCACGCCATGCTCCTCGATCAAGGGGAGTTGGTGGCCTATGGCAACAATCGCGAGGTATTATCCAAGGAAAACCTAACGGCCGTTTACGCCATGGATGTGCAGGGCTGGATGCGGCAAATGCTGGATCAATGGAAGGAGTAACCGAATGGATCTGCTAAAACGCTTGAGCGAAATCCCATCCCTTGACCGGATCGCCATGGAGCAGGCGCAAGCCCGCATGGACAATATCGCCAAACCCATGGGCAGTCTGGGGTTTTTGGAGCAGGTAATCGTCAAAATCGCTGGACTGATTGGCGACGCTGACGTGCGCCTTGACCAGCGTGCGGTCGTGGTCATGTGCTCAGACAATGGGGTTGTGCGTGAAGGTGTGGCGTCCACGCCGCCAGTGATCACCCGCGTCATGACGGAGAATATGGCAAAGGATCAAACCTGCGTATGCGTGATGGCAAGGCAGGTAGGCGCTGGGGTCATTCCCGTGGATATCGGCATGTTTGAACCCGCGAGCGTGCCTGGTGTCATGGACAGGCATGTCGCCAGAGGAACCAAAAACATGGCCGAAGGCCCTGCGATGTCCATGGAGCAGGCGGTTCAGGCGATTGAAACGGGTATTGCACTGGTAGCGGAGCTGAAAAATCAGGGTTATCAACTGCTGGCAGCGGGTGAAATGGGTATCGGAAACACCACCACCGCCAGCGCGGTAGCCTCCGTGCTTTTGAACAAACCCGTCGAAATGATGACAGGGCCGGGCGCGGGGCTTACGGACGAGGCGCTCCAAAACAAAAAAGCGGTCATCCGGCGCGCTATCGAGATCAATAAGCCGGATCCGGGCGATCCTCTGGATGTGCTCGCCAAGGTTGGCGGCCTGGACATGGCCGGCATGTGCGGGCTGTACCTTGGCGGGGCTCTCTATCGGGTGCCTATACTGGTGGACGGTTTCATTAGCGCCGTTTCCGCACTGGTGGCAAAGCGGCTTTGTCACGCCTCCTTTGGGGCGATGCTCCCCAGTCATGTCTCCGCGGAACCAGCGGGGCCCATGGTACTGGACGCGTTGGATCTTTTGCCCCTCATCACCGCCAACATGCGACTAGGGGAGGGAACCGGCGCGACGGCAGCCATAGCCCTCATCGACATGATGCTGCATGTTTATCATGAAATGATTACCTTTGCCGATATCGGCATGTAAGGGGGCATAGATGCTTACCATGCTCATCGGCGGTTCCGGCTGCGGTAAAAGCGTCTTTGGCGAAGCGCTGGCGGCAAAGATGGCACCTCCCCGGTACTATATCGCTACGATGCGTCCTTATGGGGAGGAAAGCCTTGCGCGCATACAGCGGCATCGGGCCCAACGGAGCCCCCTGGGGTTTGAGACCTTTGACCGCTACAAGGACGTGGGCAGCCTTGTTCTGCCACAGCCGGGCACGGTTTTATTGGAGTGCCTGTGCAACCTGACGGCCAACGAAATGTTCGACAAGGACGGCGCGGAAGCGTCGGTCGAAGAGTCGGTGGAAACCGTCCTGTCCGGCGTTGAGGCTTTGTATGGTCAGGCAACCCACCTCATTGTCATCACGAACGACGTAGGGAGCGATGGCGCGCAATACGGGGAAAGCACCATGCGCTATATGCGGGCGCTGGGAAAAATAAACGCCTTGCTTGCGAAAAAAGCGGATCATGTGGCAGAGCTGGTTTGCGGGATTCCCCTTTGGCTGAAGGGAGAGGTGATATGAGTATTATTCATTCCGTAGTGTTGGCGTTTTCCATGTTTTCCCGCGTCCCCATGCCGCAGGTGGTGTGGAACGAGAAAAACATGCGGTATATGATGTGCGGCTTTCCGTTGGTGGGCGTGCTCATCGGCCTGATCCTTTGGGGGTGGAGCCTGCTGGGAGGCATTCTAGATGCGAGCCCTCTGCTGCGGGCTGCGGGATACATGCTT
>WRHG01000126.1 GCA_009783365.1 Clostridia bacterium
TGGGATATTGTAACGGGTTTGCCTTTGCTTGTCAACCGTTTTTTCCATATGGCGTTTTTTCATATGGGCTAGAAAAACAGGGCGCGAATCGCTTCTTCCGTCAGACCCTTTAAGGCTGATTCGCCTGCCAGCACCACCCGGTCAAAGATGGCGCGCTTGCGCTTGCTCAGGTCCGTTACCTTCTCTTCAATCGTACCCTGCGCAATGAAGCGGAGTACATCTACGTCCCGGGTTTGGCCGATTCGGTGCGCTCTGTCCGCCGCCTGATCCTCCGCGGCAGGGTTCCACCAAGGATCATAAAGGATCACTAAGTCCGCGCCGGTCAGGTTGAGCCCGGTTCCGCCCGCCTTTAAAGAGATAAGAAGAACGTGCCCTTCGCCGTCGTTAAATCGATCGCAAAGCTCCTGGCGCAGGTCAGGCTTGGTTTCACCGTCCAGATACAGGGTGTGAACCCCTTCTCGGGAAAGCCGTTTGCGAATGATTTGCAGCATGCTTACGAACTGCGAAAAAACGAGCATCCGCCGTTTCTCAGCAATGGCGGAAAACACCGTTTGCACCAGCAGTTCCAGCTTTCCGCTGGTGCCCTCGTAGTCTCCCAAAAATAGCTTGGGGTGGCAGCAGGCCTGTCGCAGCTTCAGCAAAATGCTGAGTATCTGCATGCGCGCTTTCGAAAGCTGGCCCTGTTGTATGGCGGATTCCACGTGGGACCGCAATGTGCCCATCAGCTGCCGATAAACCTTATCCTGCTCCGGCGTCATGGCGGCGTACATAAACTGTTCATGCTTTTGGGGCAGGTCGCTGCGCACGTCTTTCTTGAGCCTGCGTACCAGGAAAGGCCGGATACGCTCCTGTAGTTCCCCGGCCTGCTCTCCGCCGCCGTACCGCCTGAGGAAGGTTGATTGAGTACCCAGGTACCCGGGCAGCACAAAATCAAAGAGACTCCACAGTTCGCCGGTGTGATTCTCCATGGGTGTGCCTGTAAGGGCGATTCGCACTTGGGCGTCAAGGTCCTTCACAGCGGCGAAGCCAAGGCTATTGGCGTTTTTTACAAATTGCGCTTCGTCCAGGATAGCGAACCGGAGGGGGATCTCTTTTAGCATGTCGATGTCCCGAAGCAAGAGAGAGTAGCTGGTGAGAATTACATCCACCGTTTCATCGATTTTGATCTCCGTGACGGCGCGCTTGCGCTCCTCCCGCTTGCCGCTGATCATACGTATCACCAGAGCCCTGTCAAAACGCTGAAATTCGGCGAGCCAGTGATAGCTGAGGGAGGTGGGGGTGATAATTATGCTTTTTTGGGAACCGCCCTTCTTTTTTGCTGCGGAAAGGGCGGCTATGACCTGTACGGTTTTTCCAAGGCCCATTTCATCGGCCAGGATGCCGCCCATTCGGTTCTCGTAAAGAGCCAGAAGCCATCCTACGCCGCGGCGCTGATAGGGAACCAGCTTGCGAAGCAAGTGGGCAGGTATGTATTTTTCTGCCTGGGAAGCGGCATCCGTCAGGGAGACGGCGGCTTTTTCCGCCTGTTTATCAGTTTGAGTGGAAATGCCAGCCAGACGGAGCATGCTGGCCATGTAAACTGCCCGATATGCGTTGTAACGAAGCTCCCGGGCGGCGTCGTCCGCCTGGGGGTCATCCAGGGCGGCGGAATCCAACAGTTCCTGGGCAATGGGAGCAAGAGCCGCCATGTCCCGAATATCCAAGAATTCACCTGTTTTGAGCCGCAGGTAATGCTGCCGGTTTCGAATGGCGGTTAGTAAGGGCAGCAGTGCCGGCGCTTCACCGCTTTCCGCCAGCAGGGTAAATATTAGCTTGCCTCCGCGAAGACGGAAGGACGCATTCCAGGATGCCCGGCGGGGTTTGATTTTTTGAAATGCGGCAGTGGCATAGACTTCGTACTTTTTGCTGAGCTCCTGCACGCCATGGACACAGAAGGTCAGAATATCTTTGGCGCGCCCCAGAACAGCGCGCCCGCCCTTTACTATAAAGCCTGCATCCGATAGGATATCCAACAGGGCGCTTTCCCCGCGTCCGTCTCGCATCAGCAATGGGCCGGGCGTGGCAGGATGAAGGGGAGCCGCCTTTGCGTTGCTTTGCGCTTCCAAAGGCAGCACAATCACATCACCGTAATGAAACTCCAGCTTCGCCACCACGTTGCCGTTCACCCAATCCAGGTATATCTTGGGCTTGAGCGAGGCTGTGATCAACCGGGCTGCCAGTTCAGGCGACGGGATCACCGTGCCTACCGCAGAAAGAGCAGGCAACAGGGTGGACAGTATTTCTTCGGCGTCCCGGGCATCGTAGCGGAAGCGTCCTCCATCCATAAGCAGCATCCGGCATATTCGTGCCTGGGCGCCGCGCAGGCGGACCACCCGTCCGTCCGTCAGCACGTAACGGCAGTCACAGGTGATCATTCGCAGATCTTCTATGCCTTCAACGGATACGCACAGTTCGTCGGAATGTTGGGAAATTGTGAAACAAAGGGGTTGTTCGGCAGCGCGTATGTCGGAGTGGGGACGTCTCTCCTTTCCGCGTACCAGCAAGAAGGGGCGCGTTTCCAGATGGCTAAGTACGCTGTGCAAAAACACGCCTGAAATGATGATAAAGCGGCCATCGCTTTGCGCTTCGGGGAGATCCTGTTCATAAAAAAGCTCAATCTCATCCTCCGCGGGTATTGTAAGGTGGGTTTCCAGGATGGCAAGCAATCGTTCATCTTCTTTGGTAAAGCGGATTTGTGCTGGGTGAAAAGTGAAACGGGGGGAAAGATTGAGTGAAATGCCCTGCGTATGGCAGGTAAGCAGTTCCAATATGCTTTGCACGGCATACATCCTCTCCTGGCCTATGGCAAGCCCCAGGCCTACCCTACCGTCCGTAAAAAGGCGCAGCTGTGGCTGGATGCGTACGTTCTCGCCGCCTGGCATCGTTGGACTTAAGGCTGTGAGCATTCTTTGTCCCAGCGCCCGCTCATGGCGCTGGATAAGCCGGTGAAGTCCGCCGTCCTCCTGTGCGGCAAAGAGTGCCGCTACCACGTGAATGCAGGGTGTATCCGCCTGACCGCAGGTACACAGGGGCTCTTTGGCAGCCGTGAGCGTGACGGCCTGGACGGGGGTGGTAGCAACCCTTAGGCGCAGAGAATCCGCGTCTCTGGCGATGAATGTACAGCTTCCACGGCGAAAAGCGGATTCTCCATCCCGGTACGCGGCGGAAGCGGGATCCAGCGCGGCAAGGGTGATGGGCATGGGCACCTCCGAAAAAACCATAATTGGTATAACTTCTCTTATCCCGGAGTACAATCCTGCACAGCGCGTAAGATTGACGCTTGGTTATGATGAAAATAGCAAACCGGGGTATGAGACAGCGCCTCATACCCCGGTTTGGCTGTGTGCATTTTACGTGATTAGAAAGCCTTGACAAACACGGTTGCTCAGAACTTCAGCGAGTTCACCTTAACGGAGGGACCCATCGTGGCGCTTAAGTACACCGAACGCACATAGGTGCCCTTTGCCGCGGAGGGTTTCGCTTTGTTGATGGCGTCCATCAGCGTGGTGAGATTTTCCTGGAGCTTTTCTTGGCCGAATGACGCTTTGCCGATGGGGCAGTGTACGATGGCAGTCTTGTCCACACGATACTCCACTTTACCGGCTTTAATATCGCTGACAGCCTTGGCGATGTCCATGGTCACGGTTCCGCTCTTGGGGTTGGGCATAAGGCCCTTGGGTCCCAGGACGCGGCCGATGCGGCCCACCACACCCATCATGTCCGGCGTGGCGACCATCACATCAAAGCCAAACCAGTTTTCAGTCTGAATTTTCTGCACCATTTCCTCGCCGCCGACGAAATCGGCGCCGGCAGTTTCCGCTTCCTTTACCTTGTCGCCCTTGGTAACTACCAGCACACGCACCGTACGGCCGGTGCCGTGAGGCAGCACCACCGCGCCCCTAACCTGCTGGTCCGCATGGCGGGGATCAACGCCCAGACGAACGGAGATTTCGATGGTTTCGTCGAATTTGGCTTTGCTGGTTTTACAAACCAGGTCAATGGCTTCCTCCGGATCATAAGCCTTGAGGGAATCAATCAGCTTCGCGCTGTCGATATACTTTTTTCCGTGCTTCATGTTCTTTCCTCCCTGTGATCAAACGGCGCAATGGCCCGCGTTCTTTATTCCTCAACCGTAATTCCCATGGAACGGGCGGTACCCTTAACCATGCTGATGATGGACTCCAAATCCGTTGCGTTGACGTCCGGACGCTTCACTTCCGCGATTTCGCGTACCTGTTCCTTGGTAAGGGTACCTACCTTTTCACGGTTGGGCTTCGCGCTCGCCAGTTCGATGTTAAGCGCCTTTTTAATCAGCACTGGCACGGGGGGGGTTTTGGTAATAAAGGAAAACGTGCGGTCCGTGTAGACCGTGATGACCACCGGGATGATAAGCCCCGCGCTTTTGGCGGTGCGTTCATTGAATTCCTTACAAAAACCGGGGATGTTCACACCATGCTGCCCAAGGGCCGGGCCGATGGGAGGCGCAGGCGTGGCTTTTGCTGCGGGAACCTGCAGCTTGATAATGGATGCAACTTTTTTTGCCATTGGGGTATTTCCTCCTCATGTGTGGTAATACGGAACCGTTCCGTTCCTCCCACGCCATGGGGTCAGACCTTCACAACGTCCTGAAGATCGACCTCCACAGGCATTTCGCGGCCAAGGAACATCTTCACCTTTACCGTCAACTTTGAGCGCACCGTATCCACATCCTCAACATAACCCGTAAAATTCTCCAGCGGGCCGGATAGAATGCGCACTTCCTCGCCGATGGCGATGCCAAATTCCACGCTGTTGATTTGTGTGGAGAGCATCATCTCCACCTCTTCAAGGGTAAGAGCCACCGGCTTGCTGTCCGGGCCCACAAAGCCGGTAACGCCGCGGGTGTTGCGCACAAGGTACCAGCTTTCGCTGGTCTCGATCATATGCACAAGCACATAACCGGGATACACCTTGCGCTTCGTTTTGACACGCTTGTTGTTCTTGATCTCCACCACGTCTTCCACTGGGACGCGCACGTCGAGGATCAAGTCCTGCATGCCGTTGTTTTCCACGGCTTTTTCAAGATTGTCCTTCACTTTGTTTTCGTAGCCCGAATAGGTATGCACCACGTACCAACAGGGCTCTTTGCTCTTTGCAGCCATGCGCTTCTCCTTAGCCCATGATCAGTTGGACCAGGGTGGTGGCGCCCGTGTCCAGCAGACCGATGATGATCATCATAAACACCATAAAGAGCATCACGATGATGGAATAGTTGATCAGCTTGTCACGGGTAGGCCATGTGACCTTTTTCAGTTCGCGCCACGTATTTCGGAACGCGTTACCGATGCGGGCGAAGAAGCGGATAAAACCGCGCCCAAAACGGACAAAGAGGGAAGGCTTCCTGTTTTTGCCTTTGGCCACCGCTTTCTTTTCTGACATGGTTTTCACATCCTTTTCACTGGGAAACTCAAACTTACTTGGTCTCGCGATGGGCCGTATGCTTTCTGCAGAAACGGCAGTACTTGCTCAACTCCACCCGGTCAGGAGTATTCTTCTTGTTTTTCATGGAATTGTAGTTCCGCTGCTTGCACTCGGTGCAGGCCAGCACGATCCTGTTGCGGGCAACGCTTGCCACGCTCTCCACCTCCTAGGACAGGGCTCACGCCCTCTTCATTTTTTACACATCTTCCAGGACTTTGGCTACAACGCCAGAACCAACGGTGCGGCCGCCTTCGCGGATGGCGAAGCGGAGGCCCTGCTCAATGGCGATGGGGGTGATGAGTGTAATCTCCATGTCG
>WRHG01000127.1 GCA_009783365.1 Clostridia bacterium
TGTTACAGGCCCGGGGCAAACTGCGGCTGAATACAGCTTGCGGAACAACCCCGGAGAGATGTTCCTGCGTTGCCAGATTATCGACCAAAACGGCAGAAGCGCTTGGTCCAATCCCATTCTCCTATCATCTGGGGATCGGAGGCAGAATAAATGATGCGGTATCCTTTACGCCGCGCCGCTATCGGGTTCTGTGCGGCCCTCTTGCTAATGGGCGCCCATGCTCTGGCCCATTCCGGTCGAATGGAAATCGCTGCGGCGGACCATCCCATCCGCGAGGACGGCGTTTACTCCTCCTTAGAGGAGGTATCAGTATATCTGCATACCTACGGACACCTTCCTTCCAACTATCTAACAAAGCGTCAGGCCCAAGATCTGGGCTGGGACAGCCGTAAGGGGAACCTGGCGGAGGTGGCGCCGGACCATGCCATTGGCGGCGACCGTTTTGGAAATTATGAGCAAAATCCTGATCTGCCCGCCGGGGCGGAATGGACCGAATGTGACGTAAACGGAAACGGCGGGTACCGCAACGGGGAGCGGATCGTGTTCAGCCGGGACGGCCATATTTATTATACCAGCGACCATTACAGCCACTTTATACAGATCCTCGTCATGCCGCAGTAACATACCATGAGCCATTGCATTGATTCAGGAGGCGCGCCATGAAAGACATTCGACTGGACATTACCCCCTTTCAGGAGAAAAAGGCATTGCACCAGTATTTGAAGGAGGCAATGGACTTCCCTTTCTATTACGGCGCCAACCTGGACGCTCTCTACGATGAGTTGTCCAGCACGACGGAACTTATCTCCATCACACTGCGTTATCCAATTGCGCCGGCCGGCAAAATGGTGGATTACCTGCCGCGTCTGCTGGCGGTCTTTCAGGATTCAGCCCGCGAAAATTACAACCTCTCCATTCGCTACGAGCAAACGGAGTAGCAAAGCAGCCCGGCACAGGACAGCGTTTCACACCCTCCAAGGACTGGCGCCCGGTTCCATCATAGGCCCATGGAAACGGCAGCTTCATCTGCGGCAATCGCACGATGCTTAACCATCCGGTACATGGCGCCCATCATGCGACTTCCCCCTATCCATCCCAAGGGCAGGCTGGCACAGCGCCAGGATATTACGCTCCATGCGCTGAAAAAAACTGGCTAAATTTTGCAGTTCCTCTTCACTGAACCCCGCCAACGCAGCTTGACCTACCCGCTGCATCGCTCCTTGCAGACAAATGGCCGCTTCAACGCCCTTTTCTGTCAGCATCAGCACATTAGCGCGCTGATTGCTCCGATTTCTCTCCCGCGTAACAAAGCCAAGTTTCTCCAGCCTGGCAAGAGAAACAGCCACAGTTGCCGCACTTACCTTCATCTCCCGCCGCAAATCCGCCTGGCTAAGCCCCTGATGATGCAGCAGCAACGATAAAATCGGACCCTGGCGCGGATGGACGGGTGCATCCCACAATTGAGAACGGACGCACTCAAAAAAAGCGTGCTGAAGACCAAGGACACTTTTGAATAATGATTGGATCTCGCTCATTTGCAACTTCCATTTCGATCATTAGTCGGCTAACGGTTTGTTGATATTGTAATCCTCCCTCCTCCAAATGTCAAGAGGATTCACCCCATCCGTATCATCCCAAATTCATCACCGGCATGGCCGGAGAAGGCAGGCGATTTATGGAATACCGCACCAACCCTACGAACGGCGACCGCCTCTCGGCGCTTGGCTTTGGCTGCATGCGCTTGCCCAAAAATGAGGCCGAATCGGAAAAGATGATCATTTCAGCCGTGGAACAGGGCGTGAATTACTTTGACACAGCCTATCTCTATTTCGGAAACGAAGCGATGCTGGGCCGTATTCTTCAACGCAATGGTCTGAGAGAAAAAGTTAAGATTGCCACCAAGATGCCGCAATACTTCGTCAAGAAGCAGGAGGATCTGGACCGGTATTTTACTGCCGAGTTGGACCGTCTCCAAACAGATCACGTAGAGTACTATCTCATGCATACCCTGAACAGCATTGAACAGTGGCGGCGTCTCGTGGGCTTTGGCGCGGAGGAGTGGATAAAGCGAAAAAAAGCAGCCGGACAGATCGGCAGCATCGGCTTTTCCTACCATGGAGGCAGGGAGGACTTCCGTCGGATTGTGGACGCCTACCCCTGGGATTTTTGTATGATTCAATATAACTATATGGATGAAAGCAATCAAGCCGGAAAAGAGGGCTTGCTATACGCCGCCGAAAAGGGCATGGCTGTGATGGTGATGGAACCCCTGTTGGGAGGCAGGTTGGCCACCCGTTTGCCGGAGGAAGCCCGTGCCATATGGAAAAGCGCGAACCTTGACCGAACTCCGGCGGAGTGGGCTTTACGCTGGGTTTGGAATCACCCGCAAGTGGTCACGGTACTTTCCGGCATGAATACGCTTGAAATGCTGGACCAGAATGTCAAAATAGCCGGGATTGCATCCCCAAACAGCCTTACCGAAGAGGAACTTGCACTTTTTAAGGAAGCCCGGCGGATCATCCAGGGAAAAACAAAGGTGTCCTGCACAGGCTGCGCTTATTGCATGCCCTGCCCCTTCGGCGTAGATATTCCCCTATGCTTTAGCTTCTATAATGAAACAGCCGTAACCTCCGCCCTCAGCACCAGAATGAAGTATATCACCTATGTGGGCGATCATGGCGCTTCCCAATGCAAAAAATGCGGCAAATGTGAGGAGCACTGCCCGCAAGGTATACCCATCCGGGAGGCGCTGAACAGTACTGCAAAAGCGCTGGAACGCTTTCCGTACCGGCTGGTTCGGGCCATGCTGCGATGGTGGCTTGGAAGGAAGCAACCCGACCGGAAAGCCGCTTCTCACTGAGTGAGCAACGGATTCTGAGCCGCGCCTCCTTTCAGTTCCACCATGTTTTCCCAATATCTCTTCGGCATATGGCTCATGCGGCAACGCAGGTTCTTGCGTTCACGGATGGTAATGGTTTGATAGAATTTCGTCCATAACGCCCGGTAATACAATTCGGTCTGAGACGCATCTAACACGAACTCTCCCTCCAAGCCAACCAACTCGGCGCGGCCCTGCTCATAAGCCAGCGCTATCCTATGCGTATTGTCATAAATCAGGAAAGTTTCCATTGCATACCGGTCCACAAAATGGGGAGCCAGCAAAGGTAATACATAGTTTTTTGGACTGATGGCGGCGATAAGCCTGCCATCCTGATCCGAAAAGCGGACAAAACCGCAGAACAAGTGGACCTCGCCCAGGAGATGCTTTTCCGCCTTGAGCATTACGTGGACGATTGGGTTCGTCAGATCATGGACTACATGGCTTCCCATTCCAAAACCGAGGATCAGGAAGCGTAAAATAATTAATTCCTTTTCCGCAAGGCAGCTTAAGAACACATGCTCGCATAATTCTAAAGCCCGGGCAGAAACCCGGCGAGTTATCGCCTCCCGCACACGCGCGGCCTGCGCCAGGTCCGTGATGACCTGCTGACATGGCAGCAAATTCAGCTGATCTTCGTTTTCCGCCCGAATACCAAGGGGCACATGGCGGGCATGGACGCATACCTGTACACAGGTATAAAAACCCGCCAGGGAGCCGTCGTATTGATATACTCTGTCACCACCCGCCATCACAAACGGGACATCAGACATGCCACCGCCTCCTCCGCCGCATGTTCCGCGCTCATATTCTCTCCAAGAACCGGGATTGTGGGAGAGGGTGCGAACATGCTCAGTTGCTCCATACCAAAGGTAATAGCCCGAGGATCCATCAGCGCGCGTACCACAGCTTCCCGGCCGATTGAATGCCGTTCAGCCGCGCCGCAAGCGATGATAAAATATTGCGCTCGCTTAAGCACGACACCCAAGCGCCTCAAGCCATCCATCGTCAGCTTGCAGGAGCGCCTGGCCACGAGGATGCGCCGGGCGCTGACAGGACCGATGCCTGGGACCCGCAGCAGCGTTTCCAATGGAGCGGTGTTCACATCTACCGGGAATCGATGCATATTGTTTAAAGCCCAGTTGCACTTGGGGTCCAGGTAAGGGTTAAAGTGAGGCGCAGCCTCATTGAGTATCTCCTCGGCCTTGAATTGGTATTTGCGCATCAGCCAGTCCGCCTGATAGAGCCGGTGTTCCCGAAGGAGCGGCGGCCTTGTATCCACCGAAGGCAATAAGCTGTCTGCGACGGCGGGGATGTAAGCGGAATAGAATACGCGCTTCAGGCTATATTTCTTATAGAGCCCGGACGCCAGGCGGATGATATGATAATCCGTCTCCGGCGTTGCGCCGATGATGATCTGGGTCGATTGCCCGGCCGGGACAAAACTGGGTGCGTTGCGGTAGAGGGACAGTTCACGGCTGCTTTCCCGAAAGCCCCGGGCCACCTGTTCCATGGGCGATAGGATGGCCTTCTTGGTTTTATTGGGCGCAAGCTTTTCAAGGCTTGCCTCGCTGGGCAGCTCAATGTTGATGCTCAGTCTGTCCGCTAAAAATCCCAGCCGGTTTACCAGCGTCGGCGAAGCGCCCGGAATGGTCTTGGCGTGTATATAACCGTTAAACCGCTCACGATTGCGAAGGATTTCCAAAACGCGTATCATCTGCTCCATCGTATGATCCGGAGATTTAAGAACACCGCTGGATAAAAATAAGCCTTCGATATAGTTGCGCCGGTAAAACTGAATGGTAATATCCGCCAATTCCTCCGGGGTAAAGGCGGTGCGCCTGACATCGTTACTGGCCCGGTTAATGCAGTATTTGCAATCAAACACGCAGTAGTTGGACAAAAGCACTTTCAGCAGGGAAACACAGCGTCCATCCGCTGAGAAGGTGTGGCAGATGCCGCCTGCCACCGCATTCCCAAGCCCTCTCCCACCCCTTCGGTCAACCCCGGAGGAGGTGCACGCCACATCGTATTTCGCGCTATCCGCTAATATTGTGAGCTTATCCAGCAAACTCATATGATATGTACTTCCTGTCTAAATTTCCGTTCGCAAAATAGAACATTTGTTCCCATATACTATAATCTATTTTCGGTCATTTGTAAAGGGAGAGAATTGTAAGCCACTCAAAAAAGGCACGCCTCCTATTGAGCATGCCTTCGCTGATTTGGGAAACGCGTCCTAATCGTCAGACCTTGCCGGTATCCCACTGGAGCGCCAGTCTTTCGAAAGTGCGATTCATCAAGGGAAACAGAAGAGCAAGAATTCCATTTGAAATACCATGGATAATATCAAAGGGGATGCCGCTGACGAAGTAACTGAATGCCAACCCGATGCCGCCGATAAAGAGGTAAGGGATCGCGCAGAGCAACCCAAAGGAAAAGCCAAAGGCGGCGAGGAGGATCATCCATCCCAATCGGCCTTTGTAGCGGCGCATCAACCGAGTAACAATATAGAGGACCATCCAGACATACAGGTAATTGATAAACCATAGTCCAAATCCAAAAAACAGCCCTTCAAGCAAAACAAAACCATAGATCATAATTAGGGTTTTTCTACCGAAATGCAATGTATAAAGGACAACCAAAATCGAAATCAACTCAACATTGGGAATAAAAGCCAACGCCACTTGTACCACAAATAACAGCGCCGTCAATAATGCCATAACAGCCAATTCTCGGACGCTAACAGAAGTTTTACGGCTTCGGGCAATAGCGGCAGGCATATTAAAAGTCTGAGTAGCCGGTAGTTAAGGTAATCTCAAAGTGGTCCCCATCTGCCAGTGGAGTTGTATCTACTCCGGTCAGTAA
>WRHG01000128.1 GCA_009783365.1 Clostridia bacterium
TAAGCTCACCACCGGCGACGGTAAGCCCATGACGACCACAATTACCCTGATACCAGGCTGGACGGTGGAGAATATCGCGGCCAAGTTAACGGAGCAGGGCCTTGTTTCGGATGAGGCCTCGTTTGTACAGTTGTGCCGTACCGGAGATGAACTGGCGGATTATGACTTCATTCAGGAAGCGTTGAACACCAGCCGTGCAGGTGAACGCAAGTATTTGCTTGAGGGGTATCTGGCGCCCAACACGTATGAGGTATATACTTCCGTCAGTGCTGCCGACATTCTCAAGAAGCTTCTGTCGCAGACAGACAAGGTGTTCAGCTATGAATGGCAGGAGCGTGCGGCTGAGTTGAACATGACCATGGATCAAACGCTGACGTTGGCGTCTCTGATTGAAAAGGAAGCCAAACTACCTGATTTTGCGAGGGTATCAGCGGTGTTCCATAACCGGCTGTCCGGCCGGATCAAGCTTGGCAGCGACGTGACCATTCACTATGTTACCGGCGAACGCCGGATGAGCCTGCGTAACAGCGACCTGTCCATCGACTCGCCATATAACACCTATAAATACGAAGGCCTGCCCTTGGGCCCTATCTGCAATCCGTCACCGGAGGCGATACGTGCGGCTCTGTATCCGGACGAGGCATTCATCGCTGAAAAGTATCTGTATTTTTGCAGTAAAGATCCCGACACAGGCGAGCTGCACTTCAGCAGAACGCAGGCGGAGCACGATCAAGCCGCGGCCATTTATGCGCCCCTATGGCAGGCTTACGACCAGGAGCGCGGCTTGTAAAGGGAACAGGCATTGCGGACAAACAATACGCCGGTGAGATAATTTTCCTTGTCATTTTCACGGTGCTTTGCTATAATCATGTCAATTGATTTCGGAAAGGGGTACATTTTTAATGACTTTTCTCACAAAAATGCTAATCGGTCTTTCGGAAGGCGCCGCAGAAGCGGGTGCCGGGGCAGAAGAAGCCGTCGCTTCCGGCGGCGGAGATATTTTGGGTATGATTCTGCCCATGGTCCTTATGTTCGGCGTGTTTTATTTTCTGCTGATCCGGCCTCAGCGAAGGAAGGATAAAAAAGCGAAGGAAATGCTGTCCGCGTTGAAAATGGGCGATCGCATCTGCACCATTGGCGGTATTTACGGTACCATTACCGCCATCAAGGATGATACCATTGAGCTTTCCGTGGGCAAGGACAATGTGAAGCTGATTTTTGCCAGATGGGCTATCAAAAATGTTGAGGACATCACCGTGGAAAACGACAGCGAGGCACTGAACTGACCGTATCTGTTTTGCTGCCATTTACGATGGAGGGATCACCGATGAAGCATATTCGAACTGTTTCCCAACCTTGTTTGCGGGAGTCTCTGCCCCACGGCGGCTGCGGCGAGTGTCAGTGTTCCTGCCAAAGCGCTTGCAAAACAAGCTGTACCGTCGCCAATCAATCTTGCGCCAACCAAGAATCTCAGCAGATTTTGGCGGGGCATGAGGGAAAGACTAACCATTCGTTCGGGAAATAACTCAGGCATAAAAACGACGACCGCATTGGCCCTTTGGGCGGTGCGGCGTTTTTTTACAAGGGATGGAGGGAAGGAATGATCCATCTGTTTTGGGCGCTGGACAAGCCGATGGCGCTGGATGTGGGAAGCGGCGCCGTGCATATGCTGGATGAGATCGCTTTTGATGCGCTTACTCTATTTGTGGAGGACGAGTGCGCGGATATAACGGAAAAACTGGCGGAGAAATATTCGTTGGATGAAGCCGAGGAAGTGATGGAAGAGCTTCATAAGCTCGTGGAGCAAGGTTGCCTGAACACGCCGGACGACTACCGAAGCGTAGCTGTTCATGAAGCATGCGCGGTGAAAGCGATGTGCCTGCTTGCGGCTCATGATTGTAATCTGCGTTGTCAATATTGTTTTGCGGGCGCAGGCGAGTTTCATATGAATCACCGGTCGCTGCTTTCCGTCGGGACCGGAGAAAAGGCGCTGGACTGGCTGACTGCCATGAGCGGACACAGGCGGAACCTGGAGGTGGACTTCTTTGGCGGAGAACCGTTGATGAATTTTTCTGTCATCAAACAATTGGTAGCCTATGGGCGCAGCTTGGAGCAAAAGCGTAACAAGACGTTCAAGTTTACCCTTACTACCAACGGCATGGCCCTCAACGATGAGATTATTTCGTTTGTAAACCGCGAGATGGAAAATGTAGTGATCTCGCTGGATGGCCGTAAAGAGGTGCATGACCGTATGCGTCCCACCGTGAACGGCAAAGGAAGTTATGACGCGGCGATAGACAGAGCCAGGAAGTTGGTGGAAAAACGCAGCCATCAGCGTTATTACCTGCGGGGCACATTTACCCGGTATAACCTGGACTTTGCCGAGGATGTACTGCACTTGGCGGAGGAGGGATTCCAACAGCTTTCCATCGAACCGGTTGTGGCGGAGGAGCAGCGGCCTTACGCCATCCGGGATAAGGACTTGCCGGTTATTTTTGCCGAGTATGAGAAGTTGGGGAAAGAATATGTGAAGTGGAGGCGTGATGGACGCTGGTTCAATTTTTTTCACTTTATGGTGGATTTGACGGGCGGGCCTTGTCTGCAAAAGCGCCTCACGGGCTGCGGCGCGGGCAGCGAGTATGTAGCGGTGACGACGGAGGGTGATATCTATCCCTGCCATCAGTTTGTGGGACGAAAGGGCATGCGCATGGGTTCGGTGCTGGATGGAAGTTTTGATCAGGGGTTGCGGGGGCAATTCCAGCAAAACCATGTACTTAGCAAAGCGGAATGCAGCCGGTGCTGGGCGCGGTTTTACTGCAGCGGCGGCTGCGCAGCAAATGCACATGCTTTTCGGGGAGACATTCGCAAGCCTTATGATATGGAGTGTCAAATGGAGAAAAAACGGCTGGAATGCGCTATGGCGATCTATGCGCTGGAACAACCTTCCGTTTAGTGGCATGGTTGTTTACGGGGAGCACAAAGCCAGCAATTGATGCGGAATGGTTGCCGTTATTAACTGTTTATGCAAATAAAGTTCATTCATCGTTCACACTGCGGTCAAAAATGCGTGGTAGGATAGTAGCGAAATAAGGAGGTGTTCATATAATGAAACAACAGGCACAGCGTAAGGTGATTTTTAGGTACATCGCAATAACGTTGGTATTGGCAGTGATTGTGGTCACCGCCACCGCCCTGACTCGGCTGGACGTGTTTGCCAATGCGGAGCCCGTGAAGCTCACGGAGGGCGCTACGGTGGCGCAAAGCCCGTTTACGCAGGCCGTGCAGAAGGTGAAGGATAGCGTGGTGGGCGTGAACCAATACGGGACGGTTTCCCGGAGCAGGATGCCTTTCTTCGGCTTTGGCGATCCTTTTGGCTATGCATACCCCGATGAGAGCGATGGAGACAGCCGCGAGGTGCTGCGGGGTTCGGGAAGCGGCGTGGTCATCGCGCAGGGTTATGTGCTGACCAACTACCATGTGGTGGACCGGGCGACCTCCGTGGAGGTGGAAGCGGGTGATAAAACTTTTGAGGCCACGATTGTCGGGAGTGACGAAAACTTGGATGTGGCGGTTCTAAAGGTGGATGGATTGGCCCTCCCCCCCGTAACGCTAGGCGACAGCGATTTACTGAACGTAGGAGACTGGGCAATCTGCATCGGTAATCCGCTCTCCTTTACGGGCACCACAACGGTAGGTATTATTTCCGCTCTGAACCGGGAAATTCAGAACACCAGCCGGGATATTTACGGACGCCGTACAAAATCTACCAACATGATGATCCAGACGGACGCGGCTATTAACTCCGGAAACAGCGGCGGCGGGATGTTTAACGTGGCCGGTGAGTTGGTAGGTATTCCAAGCCTGAAATATGGGGGTTCCACTTTTTATGGCGCTTCGGTGGAGGGCATTGGCATGGCGATTCCCATCAACGCCGTAAAACCTCTATTGGCGGATGTTGTAAGCGGTAAGACAACGGACGGCGCGGACGCCGGGAGTGACAGCGCGCAGTCAGTCGTCCCGGAAAACAAACCCCGTATCGGTGTGTCGGTTACGGATATGGATGCCGGAAGCAATCCCGCAGTTGCCATGGGCATTCTGCCAAACGGCGCGTATGTGGCTGACGTGGAGAGCGGCTCACCGGCTGAAAACGCGGGTTTGAAGCCGGGCGACATCGTGGTGGAAGTGGATGGGACCGTCATTACCTCCACCCGGCAGATGGTCAGCATCTTGCAAGCCAAGTCCGCCGGTGATATTGCCGCGGTGAAAATCTATCGCGTGGACGGCCTGGAAAATGCTCGTTCTTACGAGGATATTCCTGAAGGCGAATATATTGATCTCAAGATCGAACTGGCAATTCTGGACAATGTGAAGCAGTAGGGAGGTAGCCTTACTGTTCCTTTTTACCCGCGTACGCCGCAACAAGCGCCAGGGCTAGAACAGCGCCCTTAACGGCGGGCAGCATATAGTAGGGAACCGCCAGGATGGTCAGGCCGTTTTCCAGTGTGGATACCAGCATGGCGCCAACGAGGGTGCCAAAGGCGTTTGGCTTTTCAGCTCCTCCCACGGAGCGCCCGATGAACACGGCCGCCAACGACTGCATCAGGTATGGATCGGCGCACATGACCTGTGCGGAGCTGCCCCGGGAAGCAACCAAGATACCGCCAATGGCAATGAAAACGGCAGTGATCATACCCGCCAGGTACCGATACGCCTTTACATTGATACCGGATAATTTGGCAGCCTGGCGGTTACCGCCCATGGCGTAGATGAAGCGGCCATGCTTGGTAAACTCCAAAAAGAGAAAGGCGATCAGTACACAGAGCCCCATAATGATCACAATCCATGGCCAGCGGCCGATGGCGGAGAAGGAATCTGAAAGCACTTCTCGGGCAGGGGAACTGCCGTTTGGCAGCCGCATACCGGTGGAGACGGCGCCGCCGCCGATGTACCACTGCCCAAGCCCCTGATGGACGAACATCAGGGCGCAAGTGGCCAGCATATCAGGGACTTTGCAAACCAGAATCAAGAACATGGTTAACTGGTACATGGCCATCGTCGCGATGATGGAAACCACAACGCACAGCCACAAAGGTAAGCCGTACCACAGATACGCGCTCACAAACACGTAGGCGGAGCAACTGGCCAAGGTGCATGCGGACATGTCAAAACCTTCCGGCGCCATGGTTACGGTTAGTCCAATGCCGAACACTGTGGTGATGGACATGGCGCGTAGAATGTTGATCATGTTGTTCTCGGACATGAAGCTGTTTCCCTTGACCAGCGTAAAAATCACAAAGCACAGCGCAAGCGTGAGAATGGCCGCCCAGTCCAGAAGGAAGCGGAAAGCCGCCTTACTCCTCGAGGTTCCCAATGAATTTGGATGCAGTGAGGCTTGCATGAATTATCCCTCCAACTTTCATTCAAACTGCAGCGCGGGCATATGGTATGGTGCTGCCAACCGCATAGTACATAATCTCATCTTCACTGGTCTGAGCGGCTACCAGTTCTGCCATGATTCTTCCATCATATAGCACATAAATCCGGTCTGCGATGGACAGAAGCTCCGCGTTTTCACAGGAGGCGTAGATCACGCTGTTACCCTGCTTCGTAATATCGCTGATCAAACGAAAGATATCATGTTTCGCGCCCACGTCAATACCCTTGGTGGGCTCATCAAAAATGTATATATCACAATCCGCAG
>WRHG01000129.1 GCA_009783365.1 Clostridia bacterium
CGTACGGCTGGACCCCGTGATTCGAATGGTTTCGCCCGTTGCCTTGAAAAGGGCTTCCTCCACCCTCTGCTGTATGGTCATGGCGTTTCGCTGCCGCTGCCAGCCGCCGTAGGCAGTGCCATCGTAACTCAGGGTGATGAGCACACGGCGGGTCCCCTGCCGCGCGGGCTCCCTGACAATGGGAGGGTAAGCATGGATCATGGCAGGAGGATCCCGCCGCCAACCACTAACAGTAAAACCCCTATGGTCATTGCCAGGGCAAGACCGTCCGAATAGGTGTAACGCAGTACCCTGAGCCGGGTGCGGCCCTCCCCGCCGTGATAGCAGCGGGCTTCCATGGCCATCGCCAGATCTCCCGCGTGGCGGAAGGCGCTCACGAAAAGCGGTACAAGCAGAGGCACCATGGACTTGGCGCGGCGGAGCAGGTTGCCGCTTTCAAAATCCGCGCCGCGGGCAATCTGAGCTTTCATGATCTTGTCCGTTTCCTCAATGAGTGTGGGAATGAACCTGAGAGCAATGGTCATCATCATAGCCAGCTCATGGGCGGGGAAGCGGATCGCCCTGAGGGGTTTCAACAGCATCTCAATACCGTCGCTGAGGGACACCGGGGAGGTAGTGAGGGTCAGCACTGAGGTGCCTGTCACCAAAAAGACCAGCCGCATGCTGAAATGCAGCGCGGTGAAAAAACCCTCTCGGGATATGCGAAGAATGCCCCACTGGACCCATATCGTGGTTCCGGCGGAAAAAAACAGGTTGAGCACAAAGGTCAGGATCAGTAAAAAACGAAGAGGACGAACGGATTTGAGGAGCTGTTTCACATGCAGACCCGCCCAGCGGGATGCTAGCACGATGTAGATAAGTGGAAGAACGTACCACAGCGGGCTTGTGACGCAGAAGATGATGGCGATATAGAGAATCGTTAGAATGATCTTCATACGTGGGTCCAGCCGGTGTACAAGGGTGTTGCCGGGCATGTACTGCCCAAGAGTGATATCCTTCAGCATGAGGTTTCTTCCTCCTTGCCGCCCGCTCCTGCGTTTTGCCCTGACGCGGGTACGTCGCTGCACGCGCGTTTCGCGTGTTTGTCACTCCTGGCCGCGCTATGCGCTTCCTCCGGTTGAGGCGCGGGCTGGAATATGCGCAGCAAGTGATCGCGCACTTCCGCCAGCGTATAAAGATCAGAGGGCAGGTCAAAACCTTCGGCTATAAGCGCGTGGGTAAGCTCCGCCGGTTGGGGAACGCCCAGGCCGATGGAACGCAGTTGTTCCTCATGAACAAAGATCTCCCGCGGTGTGCCGGTCATCACCAGCGAACCTTTGCTCATCACCACCAAACGGGTGGCCATGGACGCGATATCATCCATGTTGTGGCTCACCATGATCACCGTAAGTCCGCCCTGGGCGTGAAGGGTGCGTATCATGTTCAGGATGCCGCGCCGGCCTGAAGGATCCAGCCCTGCGGCAGGTTCATCCAGGACCAACACCCGGGGATGCATGGCCATCACGCCCGCGATGGCCACCTTCCGCATTTGGCCGCCGCTGAGTTCAAATGGAGAACGCTGCCCGATGGCGTCATAATCCAGTTGTACCTGTCGGCAGGCTTCCCGGACCCGCTCTTCGATGGTTTCCTTGGCAAGCCCCAGATTTTTCGGGCCGAAGGCGATATCTTTTGCAACGGTTTCCTCAAAAAGCTGATGCTCCGGATATTGAAACACCATGCCAACCTTTTTGCGAAGCTCCAAAAGACTGATCCCCTTTGGGGTTATGTCCAGCCCGTCCACCAGTACCCGGCCCGCCGTTGGTTTTAATAGGCCGTTGAAATGCTGGATCAAGGTGGTTTTGCCGGACCCCGTATGGCCCAAAATACCTAGGAATTCTCCGTCCTCAACCGTCATGCTGATGTCATGTACCGCAACGGCTGAAAAAGGGCTGCCCGGCAGGTATGTATGGTACAGATGCTCTACTTGGATGGGCATTGCGCGACTTTCAGCTCCTTTACCATATCCGCCACGGTCAATATACCGCCGGGCAGAGGCAGGCCAGCCTCCTGCAACTCTGCCGCCAGTTCCGCCATTGGCGGCACATCCAGTCCGAGGGTTTTGATTGTTCCCACCTGGGAAAAAACCTCCCCGGGGGTTCCGTCCATGGCTATCGAACCTTCGTGAAGCACAATCACCCGGTCCGCAAGGGCGGCTTCTTCCATAAAATGAGTGATCCACACCACAGTGATTCCCTTACTGCGGTTAAGCCTCCGTACTGTGGACAGCACTTCGGACCGGCCGGATGGATCCAGCATAGCGGTGGCTTCGTCAAGGATCATTACATCCGGCTCCATCACCAGTACGCCTGCCACGGCAACCCGCTGCTTTTGTCCGCCGCTGAGCATGTGGGGCGCGGCGGCGGAAAACTCCGTCATTCGAACAGCCTCCAGCGCCGCGTCGATGCGAGGGATCATTTCCGGCTGCGGGACGCCAAGGTTCTCCAGGCCAAAGGCAACGTCCTCCCGCACCACAGTAGCTACGATTTGGTTATCCGGGTTTTGGAAGACCATGCCCGCATGGCTGCGAACTTCCCAGAGACGCGCTTCCTCGGCGGTGTCCATCCCGCAGATGAGCACATGGCCTTCGGTAGGCAGATAGAGCGCGTTCATCAGTTTTGCCAGGGTGCTTTTACCGGAGCCGTTGCGCCCGAGCACAACCACGAAAGAGCCCTTTGGGATAGATAGGGATACCTGGCGCACGGCGGGAATGCCATCCGCCTCATAGTGATAGCTGGCGCGCGATGTTTCTACAGGATTCTGAACGGGCGGGCTGACAGGGACTCCTTGGTCCGCGAAAGGCGCTGCGTCGCGGAACAGTTTATCGCCTTCCGGCGCCTGGGCCCAGTTCATCGCGGCCGCCCGATCCTTGCCAAGCTGCTCTTGCAGGGCGCTCAGGGAGGGAAACTGTTGTTCGGGCCGCAGGTATTGCATGTAATGCAAAGTGAGCCTATGGCCATATAGATCATCGCCCGTATAGCCAAGCAAATGAGCTTCAATAGCGGGACGTCCCTCCGGGGCGGTGGGGTGGCGACCTTGGTTGATGATCGCAATGTAAGGCTCATTCTCCTCATCTACCCATACGGATGCGATGTAAACGCCATCCCGGGGCATATGGGAAGTATCAGGCGTATAGGCGATGTTGGCAGTGGGAAAGCCAAGCCGGACGCCCAAACGCTTGCCCTGAACCACTTGGCCTATAACCGTGAAAAGCGGCTGACCCGTAGAAACCCCTTCTTTCCGGCGCGCCCCGGGCAATGATGTATTGCCGGAGCGGGAGCACCGTCATTATTATACTGCATCTGGAAATAGCCCGTCAAATGAACCGGATATGGAGCGCTGTCAGGGGCTATTGTCATTGACAAACAAGGACAAACATATTATGATCGCATCATAACATTTGGCGTGTAGCGTTGATGGCGTTACGAAAAAGAGGATTGAGGAGGCGGTTTCTCCATGAAACTTGGATTTGTGAGCGCGATACTGGCGGAGTATTCCTTTGAGCAGGTTGTCGATTTCGCTTCCGAGTATGGAATCGCCTGTGTTGAGATGATGAGCTGGCCGCGGGGTAAATCCGAAAGGCGGTATGCGGGTGTAACGCACATCGACGCCGAAACGATGGATGAAGGAAAGGCTGAGTATATCAACGAGTATTTAGCGAAAAGGAACGTTTCCATTTCGGGTATTGGATATTACCCAAACCCGCTTGACGCGAATCTTGAACAGCGAACACTTTGTATCGAGCATATAAAAAAATGCATCAAAACAGCCAAAACGTTGGGACTCTCCACCATGAACACGTTTATCGGCAGAGATCCGCTGAGTTCGATATCCGACAGTATGAAGCAGTTTCAAAAAGTTTGGCCGGATATCGTGAAATTCGCGGAAGATTATAATGTCAGAATCGGTATTGAGAATTGTCCGATGTATTTTAGGGACGAATGGCCGGGCGGAAAAAACCTGGCGGCGTCGCCAAGTATCTGGCGCGAGATGTTTTCGACGATAGAGAGTGATTGTTTCGGCTTGAATTACGATCCGTCGCATCTCGTTTGGCAAAGGATGGACTATTTGAAGCCGATCTATGAATTCAAGGAGAAACTGTTTCATTTCCATATAAAAGACGCAAAGCTATTTCAAGATCGCTACGATGACGCCGGCATTTTTGCCGCGCCGCTGGATTACCATGCGCCTAAGTTGCCGGGGCTTGGCGATATCGACTGGGGAAAAACCGTATCGGCGCTCAAGGACGTCGGCTATGACGGCGCCATGGTTATGGAGATTGAGGATCGCGCGTTTGAGAATACGCTGGAGGACAAGCTCAAGGCGATCCGTTTGTCCAAACAGTTTATGAACCAGTATATACTTTGATTTGTGGGATACGATGCCCTCTATATAGCGGCGCCGGGTTATTGCGCGCGCAACGCGGCCTCTTCTGGTTTTCAGGAACTCGTCTGGATTATTGGCCGGAGGCACGGCCTGTTGGATCAATAGGAGGATGGATACGTGAGAAAAGTAAAGGTTGGCGTCATTGGTACGGGCTTCATCGGTCCCGCGCATATCGAGGCAATGCGCAGGCTGGGTTATGTGGAAGTGGTTGCACTGGCGGACATCAACGAAGAAGACGCGAGAAAAAAGGCGGATGCGCTGAACATTGGAACCGCTTACGGGGACTACAAACGATTGCTGTCGGATCCGGAAATCGAGGTTGTACATATCTGCACGCCGAATAGCTTGCACTATCCGATGTCGAAGGAAGCTCTGCTCGCCGGCAAGCATGTGGTATGTGAGAAACCTCTGGCGATGGATAGCGCACAGGCGAAAGACCTGATCAAAGTCGCCCGTGAAAAAGGACTGGTCAACGGGGTGCACTTCAACATCCGGTTTTATCCGCTGATCCATCATATGCGGGAGATGGTCCTAAACGGGGATTTGGGTACCATATTCGCGGTAAACGGCTCATATCAACAGGATTGGCTGTTTTTGGATACGGATTACAACTGGCGTTTGGAGCCGGAATTCAGCGGTGATTCACGGGCTGTGGCGGATATCGGCTCGCACTGGTTTGATTCCATCGAATTTATAACCGGTATTAAAGTGAATAAAGTGTTTGCTGATTTTGCTACATTTCACCCGATTCGTAAAAAGCCCCTTCGGCAGATTGAGACATACTCCGGTAAGATGCTAACTCCCGAAGATTATCAGGACGTGGCGATCCACACCGAGGATTACGCGACCGTGCTATTACGCTTCAATAACGGCGCTCATGGATCCCTGACCGTCAACCAGGTGGCGGCGGGGCGCAAGAACCGCCTCTATTTTGAGATATACGGGAGCAAGGCGTCGGTCGCGTATAATACCGAGACGCCGAACGAGGTTTGGATCGGTTATCGTCACAAGAGCAATGAAATTTTGCTGCGCGATCCGTCGCTGCTTTACGGCCAGGCGCGCGACGTTGTTACGTTTCCGGGAGGGCATAATGAGGGATTCCCGGATACATCAAAGCAATTCTTCGGCAAGCTTTATCGTTATATCGCGGAAGATGGCTATAAAAAGAGCGATGTGCCGGAGTTTCCGACGTTTGAAGCCGGACTGCGCGAGCTTG
>WRHG01000130.1 GCA_009783365.1 Clostridia bacterium
CCTTTGGAGGAGTCATGAAGTTTGAAACCACGGCGGAAGACTTGGCAGATACGATTTTTGCTCACCCTACCGTTTCAGAGATCATCCATGAAAGCATACTCGACCTTGAGAAAAAGGCGATCCATAAGCCTTGAGTGAAAGCATATCCTCGCGAGCCGTTTCTTTGCCGCATGCCAGGATGGACGGGAATGATGTTAGGGGGCGCGTATGCTTTACTTTACGACGGACAGCACCGATTCTGCATTTAATTTGGCTTTTGAGCAGCGGATGTTCGACTCCATGCCCGCGGGAGAGACGGCGCTGGGGCTGTGGCGCAACCGGTCCGCGGTAATTATCGGGAGGCATCAGGACGCCGCATCCGAAGTCGACGCCGGCTATCTGCGTGATAACGGTATTGCTCTGACGCGCCGGCTTTCGGGCGGCGGCGCGGTGTATCACGACGCAGGCAATTTGAATTTTACGTATATCATGGATATGGCGGATCAGACTTCCGAGCGTCGTTTGGATTTCGCGTTCTTTTTGAGACCGGTGCTGAACGCGTTGAACGCGCTGGGTGTGCGCGCGGAGCTTTCGGGCCGCAATGACCTGTGCGCGGAGGGCAGAAAGTGTTCGGGCAACGCGCAGTACACACGAAACGGGCGGGTGCTTCACCACGGAACGCTGCTGTTTAATGCAAATCTGGATATTATGACGCGGGCGTTATGCCCCCCGGCCGATAAGCTGGCGGCGCGAGGCGTACCGTCGGTACGGGCGCGGGTTGTAAATATTGCCGAACTGCTGCCTGTACCGATGACGATTGACGATTTTCAGGCGCGCCTGATGGAACATTTGCGTGCCGAGTGCCTGTTGACTGCCTTTCATCCGGATTCCGGCTGGTTAAGCCAGGTAGAGGCGCTGCGCAGAGATAGATACACGACGTACGCGTGGAATTGGGGCGAATCCCCCCGGTATAATCAGCGACGGCAGGTTCGTTTTGCCGGCGGAGGACTGACCGCCTTTTTGTGGGTGGAGGGCGGCAGGCTGCAGGAAGCGGTACTGCGCGGTGATTTTTTTGCAGAAGACCCGGAGGTGCTGGAGGCGGCATTGACCGGCGCCGTATTCAGCAGGGAGGGAATTATGGAAGCGCTGGCCCCTTTAGGCGACCTGTCGGCCCATATCCACAGCTTGGATACTGAAACGCTGATTCGGACAGTGCTGGGAGAATAGCGCACGCAGTTATATACGGAATACGGATGGTTTGCGGATACGCCTCATTACAACCATAAAGAACCGGCCTGGCAATTTCCCCCCTTGTGTGATACAATAACACGAGATAAATTGGGGAGAGCGATTGCCAAAGCGTTTTGCTGGCTCATCTCCACTGAGATCGGAGGTCGACCGATGGGAAACTATCAGTGCCCCCATTGCGGAAAAGAACAAGAGGAAAAGAGCGGCGCAGCATTTTGCCCCTATTGCGGCGGGGCTGTGATCCGGGAGGAGGCGAGGGCGGAGGATCCGCCGGAGGTCCGCGAACTCCTGCAGCAGGCGGGCAGCATGAAAGATATCCGTAAAAAATGGCATTTTCTTTTGCAAGCGGAAGAAAAATATCCGGATAGTCTGCCCATCGCCGAGGAATTGCTCTTTTTAGGAAGGCTCTATGACAGGGACAAGCGTCAGTTGGATTTTTCCGTCATCAAGTGTTATTTGTTCATGGCGTACTTGAAGCCCGGCGAGTTTTCCGAGGAAAGAGCAGCGCAATTCAGGGAGGAGATGTTTGACCATCCGCAGTTGCTGAAATGCCTGGCGCTTGCTCCCAACCGTAACGCTTTTTTACGCCAGTATTTGATGCGGCTGTGCGTGGAGTTCATTCGTCTGTTCCTGCGGGGGGATTCCATATATATGCGCAAGCTCTTTGGCTTTGGGCTGGACAGCAGGGCTCCCAAGCTGTTGGCGGATCCTGTAAGCTATATGCTGGACAACATCCGCAGGGATGAGCATATTACCTCTGAACAGCGGGATATGCTCATGACCGCGCTGTATCAGGCTTTTGACAAGGATATGGGCGGGGATACCCAATGGCTGAACCAGCGGCTGGATAAGGCCGGCATCAAAGTGCCGGGACGGGTCTAGCATTCCGGGCAGGATGAATCCTGCGTGACGGAGGATAGCGGATTGCAAGGCAAGCGATGGTATTTTCGGCGTTTTCAGGGAAACGGGCAGAGCCTACCCGCGGATGTGCCGGGAGAGCGAAAGGCGCCGGAGGGAATGCCGCATAGCGTGCCTTCCCAAAGCCGTATGCCCCGGCAGGCGGAGAAGCCCAGAGATGTGCTGCCTCAACAGCAGCCTGTGACCGACGAGGCGCCCGCCCCGATGCCCAAAAGATGGGTTCTCATCGCGAAAAGGGGACTCCTCGGGTTGATTGTCACTTTGGCATTGGTGTTCACCTATCTGTTTTTGCTGCTGGGCGAGCCTGAGAATACCGCTGCAGAGGTTTATCCCGTTCGTGAAGAAGCGATACATGTGCCCATGGCTGCTATGGAAGCCCAGGACAATGTGGATCTTAGCGTGTTTACCGCTAATTTTGGCAAGCCTGTGTTGGCCCTTTACAGCGAACTTCCGCTCTTCAAGGCCAGCCTTTATGACACAGCCTTTCAAGGAGAGTATGCGCGCCGCGCCACCCTTACCTATGTCTTTGCGGACGGTCAGGCCTTGATTCTGGACAGCGTCCGCCCCACCGCCGCGGTGGCGCTGCTGGAAGGCAGCCGCGGCGCCACCCTGCGGCTAGACAGCTACTATACATTCGCAGGACTCGACGCTGCCCGTATGGATACGGATCAAACAATCTGCGTCTTCGGCCGGACCGAGGACGCCGTCTATGCCATTACATGCCCATTCAACCACGCGGCGGATCTGTCCGTGCTGATCCGGCAGACCACCCTGCTCCAATAATGGAGGGAATATGAAATCATGAAAACATCCGCGCTGATCAAGCGCTTTTTGCCATATTACCGCAACTATGGGCTTATGCTGGCGGCGGATCTGTTCTGCGCGGCCCTGACCACCCTGTGTGATTTAGCGCTGCCCCTCATTGTGCGCAGCGTGACGGAACTGGCTGCCGACAACCTGGCGTTGCTTACGGTATCTTATATTGTGCGCGTTGGCGCTCTGTATCTTGGCCTGCGTGTGATGGACGCCGCCGCCAACTTTTACATGACTTCTACGGGGCATATCATGGGCACGCGAATTGAGAGCGACATGCGCCGGGATCTGTTCGCTCACCTGCAAGACTTGAGCTTTTCCTATTATAGCGACGCGAAGGTGGGGCAGATTATGGCCCGCATCACCAGCGACCTGTTTGAAGTCACCGAGTTTGCGCACCATTGTCCGGAGGAGTTCTTTATCGCCGCTATCAAGATCACCGCCGCTTTCGTTATCCTGATTGGCGTCAACCCGGTTTTGACGCTGCTGATCTTTGCGATGCTGCCTATGATGTTTTTCTTTACCAGGCATTTCAATAAGCAGATGCGCCGCTCTTTTCAGGAAAGCCGTCATCAGGTAGGTGAGATCAACGCCCAGGTGGAGGATAGCCTGCTGGGGATACGAGTGGTGAAGTCCTTTGCCAATGAAAACCTGGAAATTGATAAATTTCAGGGCAACAATCAAAAGTTCGTCCAAATCAGGCGCAGAACCTACATGTACATGGCCGGGTTTCATACCACAACCCGTGTGGTAGACGGGCTGATGTACATTGCGGTCCTGCTGGCGGGCGGCCTGTTTCTGGTAAACGGCTCCATCTCCGCGCCTGATTATATCGCCTTCCTGCTGTATGTAACCACGCTGCTTACTTCCATCCGCCGTATCGTGGAGTTTGCGGAGCAGTTTCAGCGGGGTATGACGGGTATTGAACGCTTCTGCGAGATCCTTGATACCCAGCCGGATATCCGGGATATCCCGGACGCGGAGGAATTAACGGATGTAGAAGGAAATATTACCTTTGATCATGTGACCTTCCGCTATGATGACAATGATAAAACCGTGCTGGCGGATTTGAACCTGAAGGTGCACAAAGGGGAGCGGGTGGCTCTGGTAGGCCCAAGCGGGGGCGGTAAGACCACCCTGTGCAACCTGATCCCTCGGTTTTATAACTTATCCTCCGGGAGGATCCTCATTGACGGTAAGGATATCCAGCATCTGACCCAGAAGAGCCTGCGGGATAAAATCGGCATGGTGCAGCAGGACGTTTACATGTTCAGTGGAACGGTATTTGATAACATTGCCTATGGTTTGCCGGGCGCCACCGTGGCACAGGCGGAGGCGGCGGCCCGGCAGGCTGGCGCGCATGAGTTCATCACCCAGTTACCCAAGGGCTATGACACCTTTGTGGGGGAAAGGGGAGTCAAGCTTTCCGGCGGACAGAAACAGCGGATTTCCATTGCCCGTGTTTTTCTCAAGAACCCGCCGATACTGATCTTGGACGAGGCAACCAGCGCTTTGGACAACGAGAGCGAACGCTTGGTGCAGCAATCTCTGGAGGAATTAAGCGAAGGGCGTACCACATTCACCATTGCCCACCGGCTTACCACCATTAAAAATGCATCCACTATCTGGGTGCTGACGGAAAAGGGCGTGGAGGAACAGGGCGACCACCGGCAGCTCATGGCCCAAAAGGGCAAATACTACGAGCTATACCACATGTACACGGAGGAGCCCGCATGAGCGTGCGCTTTCAATTGGCGGCCAGGGAAAGCATGGAAAGCATCTGCGGACTTTTCCGCACGGCGGCGGAAAGCATGCGCAGCCGAGGGCTTGAGCAATGGGAATGGGGCGTATACCCCAGCAGGCTGATCCTGGAGGAGGACGCGGCGCGGGGCGCGCTGTATCAAATGGAACAGGACGGCCGGATTATCGGTGCATTTGCGCTGGTTCCCGAGCAGGAGGCGCAGTACGCACAGCTTACCTGGCATTTTGGCGTGAGGCCGGCAACCCTCCATCGCCTGGTCATTGCACCGGAATTCTTTGGCCGGGGGTTGGCCCGGCAGATGATGGTCTTTGTCAAGGAGGAGGCGAAACGCCTGGGTTATGACAGCCTGCGGCTGGACACCTCTTCGAAGAACAGGCGGGCGCTGAAACTCTTCCGGGACGTCATGACCCGGGAAGCCGGAATCATCTACTTTGACAACAGGGATATTGGGTTCCAATGCTTTGACGATCCGATCACTCCGTATCACTGCTTTGAGTCCCCCCTGACAGAACAATGTCCCATGCTGCCCGTGCGCATGTTTCCCGCCTTTCGTTACGGCGATATGACACCCTGGGGCGGAGATGGCCTACGCCAAACCTTCGGAAAGGAGATCCCGGACGAGCGCACGGGGGAGAGCATGGAAATCAGCGCCATACCCGGCTTGGAAAGCAGGGATGACATGGGGGTGACCCTTCCCGACCTCATGGACCGCTATGGCATGCCCTTTACTGGGAAGGCAAAGGCCTTTCCCCTGCTCCTGAAGATGATCGCCGCCCGGGACAGGCTCAGCGTGCAGGTGCATCCGGACGACG
>WRHG01000131.1 GCA_009783365.1 Clostridia bacterium
TGTCCAGGCTGTTCAGGTAATCGGTAAGGCTCTCGGCCATGCGCTTGGTGAGGGTGGTCACCAGCACCCTGTGGCCCAGGCCGACGGTCCGGTTGATTTCTCCCACCAGGTCGTCCACCTGGCCGGTGGCGGGGCGGAGGATCACGAGGGGATCAATGAGGCCCGTTGGGCGGATGATCTGTTCCACGGTGTTTTCACTGAGGCCCAGTTCGTAGGGCGCGGGAGTGGCGCTGACAAAGATCACCTGATGGAGCCGCTCCAGAAATTCGCCAAAGACCAGCGGCCGGTTGTCAAAGGCGGAGGGAAGCCGGAAGCCGTATTCCACCAGGTTTTCCTTTCGGGCCCGGTCCCCGTTGTACATGCCCCGGACCTGGGGAACGGTAACATGGCTCTCGTCCACAAACAGCAAAAAATCCTTGGGAAAATAATCCAGGAGGGTATAGGGGGTGTCTCCGGGCTGGCGGCCGTCAAAGTAGCGGCTGTAGTTTTCAATGCCTGTACAGAAGCCGATCTGGCGCAGCATTTCCACGTCGTACCGGGTGCGCTGCTGCAGGCGCAGGGCGTAAAGAGGCTGCTCTGCGTCCTTTAGTTCCTGTACGCGAACGGCCAGGTCCCGCTCAATCCGGTCGATGTTGGCGTTCATTTTTTCACGGTCCATGGCATAGTGGGTGGCCGGGAACACCAGGGCGTGTTCGAGGGTGGTCAGGGCGTTGCCTGTAACGACCTCGATTTCGCGGATGCGTTCGATTTCGTCGCCGAAGAACTCAATGCGCAGGGCGTGGTCCCGCGCGTTGGCGGGGATGATCTCCAGCACGTCCCCGCGCACGCGGAAAGAGCCCCGCTCAAACTCAAAGTCATTGCGCTCATATTGAATCTCAACGAGCTTGGCGATGAGCCGGTCCCGCCCTATGGCCATACCGGGGCGGAGGCTGACCATCATGCCTTCGTACTCACTGGGGTCGCCCATGGAGTAGATGCAGCTGACGCTTGCCACGATGATTACGTCCGGGCGCTCCCGCACGGCGGCGGTGGCGCTGTGACGCAGCCGGTCTATTTCCTCGTTCACGGAAGAGTCCTTTTCAATGTAGGTATCGGTGGAGGCGATGTACGCTTCCGGCTGATAATAATCGTAATAGGAAACAAAGTACTCCACCGCGCTGTCGGGAAAGAAAGCGCGAAGTTCGCTGCATAACTGGGCGGCCAGGGTCTTGTTGTGCGCCAGTACCAGCGTGGGTTTTTGCACCTTTTCGATAATGGAAGCCATGGTAAATGTTTTGCCGCTGCCGGTGACGCCGAGCAGAACCTGATTCTTCATCCCGCCGGCCACGCCTCTGGCCAGGGAGTCGATGGCGGCGGGCTGGTCCCCGCTGGGAGGATAGGGGGCTTTCAGCACAAAGCGGTTCATTGATTCTCCTTATATCCGCGGACGTAGGGCCCGGGGTTCGGCGCTTTTGACTCCGCCCCGCATTGCCTGTCTGCGAAAATGCCGTCGGTTATCGCGTTCATCCGATCTTTCCGCCGTATCATGCCGGCGGTTTCCGCCGGATTCTATGTGCGTTTTATCGGGAATTCCGTCCGTGCTGTTTTGCTCGTGGACCGATTCCATTATATAGGGTTATGACGCCGTTGTCCAATGGGAACGATTGCCGGTTCTTTTCCTGATGGTTTCCGCGTTGCCGGAATACTTCTTGACATTTCCGGCTTGCAATCATGATAATAGAATGTCATCATTGGCTGCGGGCGATACCAAACGGAGGGCGCGGATCATGGTTTACATCCAACCTGCGATTAAATGGAGCGGCAGCAAGCGAAGTCAAACAGCCGCCATACTCAAGCATATACCGCGTTTCAACCGGTATTATGAGCCGTTTGTAGGCGGCGCTTCAATTGCTTATGCCTTATCTCCTCAGCGCGGCGTTTGCGGCGATATATGCGAACCGCTGATTAACCTTTGGCGCGCCGTACAAAGCGATTATGAAGGGCTCTATGAACAATATAAAATGCGTTGGGATCGATTGCAAAACGAAAGCCATCTTGTGTTTTATGAAATACGGGATCATTTTAACAAATACCAGGATTCATCCGATTTGCTGTTTTTATCGAGAACTTGCGTTAACGGGCTTATCCGCTTTAACAAAAACGGAGCGTTTAATAATTCTTTTCATCATACCCGAAAGGGCATTGCCCCGGCGCGTTTGAAATCTGTTTTAGCCGTTTGGTCGGAGCGATTGCAGGGAATAGAGTTTCAATGCGGCGATTATTGGGATACTACGCGGGACGTACAAACGGGCGATTTCGTTTATCTTGATCCGCCTTATTTCAATACGAGGGGGCGTTATTACGGCGCGATTGATTACCGACGCTTCCTCGAATACCTGGAATGGCTGGACCGGCGTGAGGTAAAATTCGCCCTGTCCTTTGACGGCAGGCGCGGAGATACGGATTATTCCGTTACGATTCCCAAAGAACGATACCGGCGGCGCCTGATGTTATCGTCAGGTGATTCAAGTTTTAAAAAGGTGATGGATAAAAAATCCGAAATAGTTCTTGAATCGCTCTATCTGAACTATTAGGCGCGTTGATGCGGAAGGATGATCCGCGGTTGCGTATCGCCGCCGGTGTATTGTATACTGATGAAACACGGAATGGTTCTCTTATGAAGGAGACGCACTATGAAAAGCATGAAAATCAAAACGAAGATGCGCATCTCCTTTGCGATCGCGGTGGTTGCGGCCTTTTTGATCGGTTTGTGCGGATACCTGAACATGGACGGAATGAACGAAACCATCAGCAATAACGACTTTATTATTGTTCAGCCCCTGGTCTATCTGAACAGAATCACAACCGACATCGGAATAATCGAGTCGATCGTGCGTGATCTGATGATCGGGAGCGAAGCTGATCCTGAAAGCCTGTATGATGACCTGCGGGAACACCAGGAGGATATCCGCGGCCATATGAACGGATATCTGGATCTGCTGTATAACTGGGGATATGGCGTCAGCGACGAATACGCCGTTTTGTCCGACTTGAGCATCAGCGTGTCGGAATGGTCTTTGGAGATGGATAATGTGGCGCGCTTGTCCGCAAACGGCCAAAGGGACGCCGCGCTGAAACATCTTTATGACGTTGTCATGCATAAAGGCGCTGTCGTTAACTCGCTGCTGAATGAATTGGTGGGCACCAACGAAAATCAAGCTTCCCGCAGCCGTGAGGCTTCAAGGGTAAGCTATGGGTGGTCTTCCGCTTTTATTGCCGGCCTGTTCATCCTCGTGGCAAGCGTTATGGTCATCCTTGGAACGATGATTACCCGGTCCATCACCACATCGGTGAGCGGCATCATTACCGCCGCGGAGGCGCTGGCAAACGGGAATACCCATATGGAAAACGCGAATCTGCCAAGGGATGAAATGGGGCAGATCAGCCGTGCGCTGCGGCAGGCGGCGGATTCCATCGCCGGCGTGATCGCCGATAATGATCAGGCGCTGAAAGCCGCGGGAAACGGGTTTTTGCATACCCGGGTGGAAACGGAGAAATACAAGGGTGATTACTATCGGATTCTGCAGAGTGTAAACATGACGCTGCATACGTTTTGCCGCCATCTGGACGTGGTGCCGGCAGCCATATCGTTTTTTGACCCCTCCGGAGCGTTTGTGTATGGAAATAAAGCGATGCTTGATTTTCTGCCGTGGCTCGGCCTGACGCGGGAGGATGACGGGCTGCTGGCGTACATCCTGGCGTCGGGGCAATCAACGGCTATGCCCGAAGAGGCGGCCGCGATTTTTGCGGATCACGGGGCCGATTCCTTTTCCATGACGATGACCCTGCAATCGGGCAATGCCGACATGCCGCGCTCCTTCGGCGTGTCCCTTCACCGGGTTTACGGCACGGGTGAGGAGGATGGCCGGTTGGCTTGCGTGATGCTTACCATGACGGACATCACCGAGGTGATGTCCGCGAAAAGCGAGGCGGAGCGGGCAAACCGGGCAAAGACGGAATTTCTGTCGAATATGAGCCATGAAATCAGAACCCCCATGAACGCCATTATCGGAATGACGCAAATTGCCCGCCGGTCCAACGATTCCGACAGAATTCAGGAATGCGTCCAAAAAATTGAAAACGCGTCCCACCATCTTTTGGGCCTGCTTAACGATATCCTGGACATGTCTAAAATTGAGGCGGGGAAACTGATTCTGTTTGAGGAAAAGGCGCGGCTTTCCCAGGGGATTCACAACGTGGTTTCCATGATGCGTCCCAAAGCGCTCGAAAATCACATAGAGATCGCGGTTGATATGCGGATAGAGCGGGATTGGGTGATGGCGGACCATCTGCGGCTGAATCAAGTATTGATGAATCTTTTATCCAACGCCGTTAAATTTTCACCGGAGAGAGGGCAGGTGCGGCTTTCCGTCAGTGAAACGGAAGCGGAAGCCGGGTGGTCTGCCTTTCATTTTTCTGTAACGGATCAGGGGATCGGCATGAGCGAGGAAGAGACCGGACGGCTGTTTCAGTCCTTTGTACAGGCGGACATGAGCATCACAAGGCGTTTTGGAGGCAGCGGACTGGGCCTGTCCATCTCGAAAAGCATCGTCGAGATGATGAACGGGGACATTTGGGTCGAAAGCCGGACCGGCGGAGGAAGCACTTTCTTCTTTACCGTTCGGTTGAAAACGCTCGGCGAGACGGACGGGGATGGCGCAATGGACGCTTCCGGCACGGGAACTCCCGACGCCGCGGGGGGAACGGCGGATTTTTCAAAGCTCCGAGCGCTGATTGTGGATGATATTGAGATTAACCGGAGCATCGTTATGGAGATGCTTGCCGATACGGGCATGAAAATGGAAGAGGCCGCCAATGGCGGCGAGGCGGTCCGGATGTTTCGGGATTCGCCCGCCGGGCATTATAGCGTGATCCTTATGGACGTGCAAATGCCGGAAATGGACGGTTGCGAGGCCACAAGAATCATCCGCGCCATGAGGCGCGCGGACGCGAAATCCACCCCCATTGTCGCCATGACCGCGAATGTGATGAAGTCAGACGTGGAGCTCGTTTTGAACGCGGGAATGAACGAGCACATCGCGAAGCCGATTCATTTTAAAAGCGTTATTGAAACGATTGGGCGGGTATGCGCGGAATGATGACGCGGGGCGTTCCGCTGACAGGTTGTATGGAATGGGAAGGAGAATGGCGCTTATGAAAAAGATTTTTCTGGCTGTGGCGATCATGGCGGCGGCGGGCATTCTGTCGGGTTGCGGGGGTAACGGCGGGCAGAAAGCGGTCGAAATCACCGTCGTGTCCCCGTTTGATAGCGAGGACGGAAACCGGAGCCATTTTGTAAACGCGTATCAGGCGTATGAAAAGGCGACCGGGAACATCGTAAGGGATGAGGCCGCAGCCTCCAATGAGGAGTGGAAAGCGAAGGTCCTGGAGGATTTCCAGGCGGGAAAGGAGCCTGACGTCCTTTTTTACTTCACCGGAACGGACGCAGACGAGCTCGTACAAAGCGGAAAGCTTGTTCCATTGAG
>WRHG01000132.1 GCA_009783365.1 Clostridia bacterium
CCTGATATACATTTACCTGAACGGAATAACCCTGGACAGCGGGCACATCCTTCGCGGGCTGATTGACGTCTCGTATACCACGCTGCTGGCCGGAGTATTGCAATTTCCCGTCAGGTGGCTCATGGGCCTATACAGGGTAAAAAAAGCCCGGCAGTAGGCCGCCGGGGATCACGACGAAAGGAGGAAAATGGATATGTTTATCACCAAAAAGCAGAAGCCTGATCGTGAAGGGTATGACCTGAGCACCCGTTTTTGGGTGTTTGCTCTTATGATTATCGCTATATTTGTCTACTTATTTTATGGATTGGCAAATGTACAGATCATCGAGTCGGAACAGTATGCCCGTGATGCGGAAACCCAGCGGACCACCACCATCTCCCTGCGCGGAAGCCGGGGTATGATTACTGACTCGGACGCGGTTATCCTTGCTCGGGACGATCCAATTTACAACGTAACTTTCTACAGGGACGCCTCCCAAAACTCCGCCGAAAGTTATGCCGCATTAACGGAATCCATTTGCCAGACCATTGAAATCATTGAGCGAAACGGCAACCAGCTGACTGTCAGCTTTGTTATCCGGCGCAACGAGGATACAAACGAGTGGGAGTTCCATTTTGGCAGCGGCGTAAGCGAAGCCGTATTGCAAAGCCGTGAGTCCCAGTGGCGCAGGAATCACTATTACCCTGTTTCAAGCGCGCCAACAGCTGAGATCGTTATGGAAAAACTGATGGCAAGGTACAAGATACCGGAGGATATGGACGAGGAAACCATGCTGAAGGTAATGGCCATCTTCTCCGAAATGCAAATGAACCTCTTTAACTCCCAGCCCATTGTGATCGCCAGGGACGTGCCCTATGAAACGGTGATAGAAGTTGAAACCCGCTCCATGTCTCTTCCGGGCATGGAAATTGCGGTTGGCACCAGGCGTGTGTATCCGCGCGGCACACTGGCATCCCAAGTGATCGGCTACATGGGCGCCATTCCCTCCACTGCAAAATGGCTGGAGCTTCAACAAAAGGGCTATAAATACAGCGACACCATCGGCGTGGACGGCATTGAAGCTTCTATGGAAGACTGGCTGACCCAAAACAGCGATCTGCGCCAGGGATACAGGGAAGTGGAGCGGGACAGCGTGGGCAGGGTTACGCGGGAGCTCAGCTACACGGAGCCTACGGATGGCAACAACGTTAAACTTACCATCATCGCCAGCTACCAGCAGCAAGCGGAACGCGCCCTGGCGGCCAATGTGGCGTCCACCCGCACCCAGCAGGAAAGAAGGCTCATGCTCAACTCCTGGTTGGAAGCAAACAAAGCGGATATTGAAAAGCGCAATTGGGAGCGCTATCCCCTCGCGCTGGCGCAGCGGGCGGCTATGATGGTGATCGATATGGAGGGCCGTGTGCTGGCCATGGCCAACTACCCCACGTTCGACCTGAACGCGCTGACGGCGGCAGGTCCGGAAAGCAGGGCCATCCTCACGGATACGCGCAATGTGCTGATGAACTACAACATTCACGCCCGAGGCGCCCCCGGCTCCATCTTCAAAATGGTATCCAGCCTTGGCGCCATGCTGGATGGCGACCTTAAAGTGAACGAAACCATCAGCGACGGGGGATATTTTCAGGAGTACACCACCGATATTTCCACCGCGCCAAAATGCTGGATATCCGCTTCTCAGCGATATAAACACCAGCACCAGACCATCGTGGAAGGGCTCGCCAACAGCTGCAACTACTTTTTCTACACCCTGGGCTCCCGGCTTGGCGCCGAGCGGCTGTACCAATATGCTTCCGAGTTCGGCCTTACCAGCAAAACAGGCGTGGACCTTCCCGGCGAAGAGCGCAGCGTGGTGGGGAACCAAACAGCTCTGTACGATCCGGACAAGGCCATGGACGAGGCCTCGCAAGACACCGCCATGCCCATCATCGTGTTTAACTCCCTCAAGAAGCACCTGCGCAACCAGGGCGCAAGCCGCAATATCACCTATGACGACGAACGTCTCAACCGCTGTGTCAAGCGTTTAATGGACATGGCTGTAAACACCAGCCAGAGCGACTGGCTGCAGTACATGCGCCCGATCTTGATGGAAGAGTTGAATATGACCCGCGAAATGGTGTACACCCAGGCGGTAATTGGGGATACCTACAACTACCTCAACGACATTAAGTGGGGCGGCGGCCAGACCATTCAAGTCGCCATCGGCCAGTCCATCACCGTACTCACCCCTGCGGCGGTCAGCCGTTATGTGGCGGCCCTAGGCAACGGGGGCAAGGTATATAACCTGATGATCGTAGACAGCATCACTTCTCCGGAGGGCGATATATTAAGCCAGCGAACCCCTTCCATGATGAATCAGTTTGAAGGCGCGGAAGAATACCTGCCATACATTCTCGAAGGGATGAAGCGCGTGGTGGACGAAAGCGGAACAGCATCCAAATATTTCAGAAATTGGCACTATCTGGACGAGGTATGCGCTAAAACCGGAACCGCACAGGTCACAAGCATCGATTTGGAAAACAACGGATGGTTCGTGATGCTGGCCCCAAGAGAGAAGCCCGAGATTGCGGTCGCCGTGTTTATCCCCAACGGATATAGCGGCGGAGAGACCAGTATGGCGGCCCGGGAGTTTGTGGGCTGGTACCTGGACCAAAAAAACCTGCGCACGGATGACGCGCTATTCCCCAGCGGCAATATGCTGGCGCCGTAATACGGCTGTTTGGCCGTACGCCGTTACGCCGCCATTTTGTTGATGGCATCTCTTGCTCTCTGTTCCTAAACGCCAAACGGCAGACCTGCATCAACGGTCACAACCCCGTGCGGCCTTATCCGCATATACAGTAGCGTGAACATTATTCAAAAGAGATGCCGGGCAAGCCGGATCCGGTATGCCGGCCAGGATTGCTTTAACGACGGGAGCCTTATGCGCGCCAACCGCCTGTACCAGTATCCTGCGCGCTTTAAACAGATCGTGCAGACCCAACGTCAGCCCCCGCGACAGAATACGCGCCTCAGGAAAGTATTTTTGCCCGGCGGCAATCGAGGTTTCCGTAAGCGCCTGTAAGTGGGCGCGCAAATTCAAATCCGAATGAGGTTCGTTAAAACCCAAATGCCCGTTCATCCCGACGCCCAACACCAATAGATCGATGGGACCCTCCGTATCCAGCAAGCTGTCTGCGTGTGCGCACTGGGCCGCGGGCTCTGCCTTTCCGTCAAAAAACATCAGCATTTGGTCGACGCCGAGTTCCAGCGGCCGCATAATACGTTCGTCGATATATGTACGGCAACTGCCTTCGTCGCCGCCATCCAACGAAACCCACTCGTCCAGCCCGATGATACGGAGCCGGTCCACCGGCACATGCCGCCGTTTCACAGCCCTTGCAAGTTTTTCGTAAGTCTGGTTTTGCGTAAACCCGGCGGCAAAGCAGCACAATGCATCCGGCTTGGACTCAATCACCTCCAGTATCCAGGCAGCGCTTCTATCAGCCAGCGCCTCCGGAGATTCAAACACCTTCAACCGCATAACAGTGCCCCCTATCGCCGCAGTAATGCAGCATCGAAACCGGTGTGGCGCTTTTGCCCCGTTCGATGTAGTGACTGCACGCCGTCGTTCCCAATGTGAGCATCTGCTCAAGATTTCCGCCCAGCAGCAGCGCCGTTGCAATTCCCGCGTCAAAGTTATCGCCGGCGCCGGTCATAAGCGCTGGTTTTTCTACATACAGCGTATTTAACGCGCAAAACGCTCCGCGCTCAGCGGCAAATACGCGCCGGTTGCCGCGGAACGCCACCATATGCACACCCGTGCTTTCCAGAATCCGCTCTGAATGGCCGCGAACATCATCATCCGTAAGTGAATCAAACTCTCCCGGGTCCTTATCCGCGACAAGCTTTAAAACCGCTCGCGCCTCATTCTCATTCATGCTGAGTACAGTTCGCATCCGTCCGGAAAATTCTCGCAGCAACGCCAGTTCCTCCCGTAGTTCCTCGGCCTTGCGTGGAGTCACATCCGCCAGGTCAAACAGCATAACGCGCGGCTTTTCTGAAAGATACGGCACGATATCGCGCAGGCAATGGCGCTCAATCTCGGTGAGCCCCGGCGTCTCGCTCCAGTTCAAATAGCAAATCAAATCGGCGCATTCATGCATTTCAATAAGCCGCTTCATACCGATACGCGCTACTATGTCCGCAAAGCGTAACGCCTCCACCGATGCGTTGTCGGACAACATCAGCTTTCCCGTTTCGAATTCCAGCGCCATACACTGCCCTGGTTTGCCGACCGAATGAAGCGCACAGCCGGGTGACATGTCGGCAAATACCCCTGCCGTCTCAGGTTCGCCCAACATTCCCACGCATTCACATACAACCCCGAGTTTACCCAGAGCATTGGCCATAATCGGCATGTTTCCGCCCATCTTGCAACCGCGCTCCCCGTAGGTCAAGACGCCGCTCATTCCTTGGCGGTTCAGCAAGTACCGGCCCATCTCCGCCATACTGCCGATACCGTTCAGGCGAATCACGCGGTCCTCGAATCCATCAAAGCCCAGCAAAGCGCGTCGTTCGCTCAGTTTCGGCATTCCATCCCTGAGCCAGCGCATAAACCTCCCGTCCGGCATCCAGCACCACCCTACCCTTTTATTGCCGCACCGACTTCCCCCGGTTGTAAAGAATCAGTAGCAATACCATAACCAGACCCAGGGAAATGTTGCGGACCGGCTGTGACAAATTAAGAGCGGTGAGGGTATTGTTCAATACCACCATCAACAGTGAACCCGCGATTGTGCCGGTATACGTGCCGATACCGCCCGTAAGGGCAGTACCGCCTACAATGACCGCGATCAGCGAATTGTAGGCGTATGTGTCAAACATCTGGCACTTGGAGCTTTGCATGTATGCCGCGCCCAGCATACCCGTAAAGCCGGAAAAAACAGCTGAAACAACATAGGCTAAAATGACAACCCTGCTCACGCCGATACCGCTGAGCCTTGCCGCCACGGGGTTACTGCCTACCAGGTAGATTTGACGTCCAAACCTGGACCGGTTAAGAATGTAGAACACCAACGGAAAAAACAGCAGCGCGTAAAGCGCCAGCGATGGCATTACGCCAAACAGTTTGGAAATAACGGTCCTGATAAAAGTCGGCGAAGCATAGCCCAAAGTGCTTCCTTGCGTCAGTACATATTGCAGCCTTCCAACCACATTGCTGATAGCCATGGTAACGATCAGCGGAGGCAACCCTATCTTCACGGTACAGATGCCGTTGAGCAAGCCAATAATGACGCTCATCGCCATCACCACACCAAAAGCCGGCAGAAAGTAGCCGTCCTGTCCGTTCATGATCGTTGTCGTAAGGATCGCTGAAGCCGACATGACGGAACCTACCGTAAAATCCATACCTCCGCCGATCAGCACCAGTGTCTGGCCTGCCGAGGCAAAGCTGAGCAACAGCGTAAGCAGAATGATGGATGAGATGGCGCTCATATTTAAAGCGGTAGGCACCAT
>WRHG01000133.1 GCA_009783365.1 Clostridia bacterium
CTTTATGCCATATGTTTCGAAAATGCGCCGCTTCTCGCTCTCCCAGTTGCCGGGCAGCATGAACGTGCGATAGTCAAGGGTTTCCACCCGGTCCAACATTTTGGCAAGCGCTTCCCCGTCCGCGATGCTGCCTTCGAGCCATTCGGTGTTGTTGTGGTAATGATACGCGCCGCCGAACACCTCGCCGATGCGCTTCACATAGGGAAACTGCGCATCCTCAGGCGGATACGCCTCGCGGAGAAGGCGTATGCCGACGATCTTTTCAGATTTGTCGTTGTAACGTTTGTTCAACTCGATACGCCGAGCCCATTCTTCCGGCGCCCAGGGATGTCCTTCCTCTCCGAGCTCGGCATAGACACATTCATCGCTCATGCGAATGCCGAACGCCACCTGTGGACCTTTGCAAAAACAATTATCCGCGTGCGCTAGCGCATCGTCCTTCCAAAACCGATCGGTATCGATCTCAAACATGAAAACACACTCCTCGTGCATGAACTTGAGCAGAAGCGATAAAAGTCGGACAACAAGCGCCATCCCGTCGCGAGAGGTGAGACGGAGATGGCGCGCCGTTCTGCGAGGTATAATAGATCCATCATCCTACAGGCGTTCGGGCTCTGCCGGTCATATAGGCAACTACTCGATGCCGGCGGCCGCCTTCACTTCATCGCTGTCTACGTTGTCGATGTCAACCGCAAGGACGCCCGTATCGATATCTTTCACATCTACTGTCCCGCCGTTGGCCAGTTCAAAGGCGATTCTCACGCCGTCGTATCCCATCAGGTACTGGCGCTGCAGCATGGTGGCGACGTTAAAGTTCTCGTCGCGGACAATGGTTTGCATTTCCGGGGAGAAATCAAAGCCGACCATGGAGATGTCGGTACGGTTCGACTCGATCAGCGCCGTCGCGAACCCGACCGTAGACCCGTTGTTCGGGGAGAAAAAACCTTTCAGGTTCGGATATGCCGTCAGGAAATCGTGGCCGAACTGGACGGCTTTGGTGATGTCGCCGTCGTTGACCTTGATATCGTCCGCGAGAAGCACCCAAGCCTCGGGAGCGTTTGCAGCCCAATACTCCTGGAAGCCCTCCATACGCTGGATAATCGTTTGCGATCCGGTGGAACCAATCTGCATGGCGATTTCCGCGCTGTCCGTTTCAGCGATCTTGTTCCCCAGCTTGCCGATCAACTGCGCGGCGGCCAGCTTGCCGGCCTCAATGTTGTTCGTCAGCAGTGCGGCGTTATAATCCTCCGTCTGAGCCATCGTGTCAACCAACACGATCGGGATGCCGGATTGGAACGCCTGGGACACTTCATTGGCTTCCGCCTTGCTGTCGGCCACCGCGATTACGATGGCGTCGGCCTTTGAAGAAACGGCGTTCTGCAACATGGCCACCTGCTGCTCGATGTCAACTTCGTTCGGTATACCCATGATGGTGATATTGCAGCCAAGATCGTCCGCGGCTTTCTCCGCGCCCGCCTGCAGGACAGCCCAGTATGCGTTCCCCAATGCCTTGAGGATCACGACGATGTTGACATCGCCGCCCTGCTCCGCGAAGGCTGTCGTCACCGTCAGCAGCATCATGGCTGCCAGCACCATAGCAATCAGTTTTTTCACTAGAATCTTCTCCTTTTCTTTTCTATGAATACCAAGCATTGCTGCCCGGGCATTCTGCACGTGCCGAGACTCCGTATCTCAGCCGCTTCCGCTCCGCCGGCGGCGGCGCGCCTCCACGGCGCACGCGACGACCAGGATAAAGCCGGTGATGGCCATTTGCCAGAACGAGTTGACGCGGAAGAGATTCAGCCCGTTGCGAAGCACCCCCATGGTCAGAGCGCCGATCATCACATTGACAATGTTCCCTTCCCCGCCGTTGATGGATACGCCCCCCAGAACCGCCGCCACGATTCCTTCCAACTCATAGCCCATACCGGCTGTAGGTTGGGCCGAGGATAGCCGGGATGAAACAAGGATGCCGCACAGAGCGGCTGAAAAACCGGACACGCAGTACGCGAACATGCGCGTTCCAATCACATTGATGCCCGATAGCTTGGCGGCTTCATGGTTGGAACCGCAAGCGTATATCTGTCTCCCAATTCTGGACTTGGAAAGCAATACCGCCAAAAAGATGCCGTAAACCAACGTGATGATCACGCTGTAGGGAAGCCAGAAGCTGGTTCGCCCGCCACCCAGCACATAGAACGCGTCCTGAACCGACTTTGAGGGGATGTCCACCGTGTAAATCGGGTTGCCGTTGATTAAGACGTTGGCGGCGCCCCTGTATACCCACTGTGTTCCGAGCGTTGCGATAAAAGGCACCACGCCCAGGATTTCAATGGTAAATCCGTTCAGGATACCGGTCAGGATGCCCATCGCCATCGCGAGGAGGAGCGCGGCCCATAGGGGCACGCCCACTTGCAACGACCAAACGACGATGATGCCGGACAGCGCCATGGACGCTCCGGCAGAGAGATCCGTACCTCCGCAAACCAGGCAGAACGTCAACCCGTAACCGATGATGGAAAAGGTGACGATCTGCTGCAGCAGATTGATCTGATTGGTAGCTTGTAAAAACAAAGGATTAAAGATTGAAAATCCGGCATACATCAATATGAGCAACGTGCCCGATAGCATTGCCTTCTTCGTTGCCATACTCAAGTTGTTGAATGAGCTGCTCTTGTCTTTGCGCGCTAGGCGCTCGAAAACCGTACTCATCAGACTGCTCCTTCCGCCTCCGCTCCATTTCCGGAGCTTAAAACCGGCGCGGGCTTACCCTCCAACAGGTTATACCCTGCCGCCAGATATAATATCTCTTCCTGGGTCGTTTGCTTTGCATCCAGCTCGCCGTTGACGGAACCCTCATGAATGACCAGCACACGGTCGCTCATGCCCAATATCTCAGGCAGTTCCGAAGAGATCATGATGATCGCCACACCCTGATCGCTCAGGCGGTTGAGCAGCTCATACACCTCGAATTTCGCGCCTACGTCGATGCCGCGGGTGGGCTCGTCCATAATCAGTATTTTGACCTGATTGCACAACCACTTGGAAATGACTACTTTCTGTTGATTGCCGCCCGAGAGATTGTAGCACAGCTGGCGGAGGCTGGGCGTCTTTGTACGCAGCAGCTTACGGTATTTCTCCGCGTTTTGGGCGCCCGCGCGGTCGTTAACAAATCCAAAGCGGGTCAACTGAGGCAGATGAGCCATGTTGGTGTTGTATTGCACATCCAGCCGGAGAGCAAGGCCGTCATATTTACGGTCCTCGGTGGCGTAACCGATACCGTGCTCCACCGCCTGTATCACGGAACGAACTTTAATGGGTTTGCCATCCATGAAAAGCTCCATGGACTCCGGTTTGTCGGCGCCAAATACGCAGCGCATGATTTCCGTACGGCCCGCTCCCACCAGGCCGGCGATTCCCAGTATTTCACCTTTGCGCACGTAAAAGCGGTCCACATTCACCCTTTTCCCCCGGCGAATGTTTCGCGCTTCCAACGCAACCTTGCCAATGTTCCGTTGGTATTTGGGGAATTTCTCTTCCAGCGAACGACCTACGATCATGTTGATGAGTTCGTTCAGCGTTATATCCGCAAGATTGCGGGTGCCGATGTACTGACCGTCCCGCAGAACGCTGACCCGTTTGCAGATTTGGCCAAGCTCTTCAATGCGGTGAGAGATGTATACCATGCCAACGCCTTTTTTTTGCAGGGTGCGAATGATGTCAAACAATTGGCTGATTTCCCGTTGGGTCAATGTGGCGCTGGGCTCGTCCAGCACCAAGATCCGGGAGTTGGAGGATATAGCCTTGGCAATCTCAACCATCTGTTGCTGCGCTACGCTCAGGGATTCAACGATAGCGTGGGAACTGATGCTGATGCCCAACTCGTCCAATATTTTTTTTGACGCGAGGTGCATCTGCCGATCGCTGACAAGGCCCCCCTTCATGGGAGGTTTTCCGATGAAAATATTATCGGCCACGGTCAGATGCCGGCACAGGGTGAGTTCCTGAAAAATAATGGCGATTCCATATTCGTGCGCCTTGCTTACAGAATCGATGGCAACCTTTCGCCCATCGATGAAAATATCGCCCTCGTCCGCATTGTATACGCCGGTCATGATCTTCATCAGGGTGGATTTCCCCGCCCCGTTTTCGCCGACCAAACCATGCACTTCGCCCTTGTTTACGGTGAAGGACACCTTGTCCAGCGCTTTTACACCGGGGAATGTTTTGCTGATACACTCCATGCGTAAAAGCTCTTCGGACATGATCATCACCTCGTATCGTTGCCGTTAACGCTACATTTTGCGTCCATCATATTCGTATGGGTGAAATTTGTCAACACCCTAATTCTTATTTTGTATTACCGTTTCATCAACACCATTGGATATAAGAAAATTCACTTGCGCTGTTGCCAAGATAAAATATCGAAAATATCCGTTAACGGTAACGATAACACTGTACAACCAAGTAAAAATCCTGTATGATGTAAGTGGTCTGTACACGGCTTTGCAGGAAGGCGGAGGAAAATGAGCGGCGAAGAGCAGCGTGTAACCCTCAAAATGATCGCGGAAAAAGCGGGGATTTCCATCGGGACTGTTGACCGTGCGATCCATCATCGCGGGGGGGTAAGCGAAAACAGCCGGCAGCTTGTCATGAGGATCGCCAAGGAGCTGGGCTACCGTCCCAACAAGTTCGCCCGCGCTCTCGGCCGAAAAAGCGCGATTCATATCGGAATTGTCTGTCCGGAGGAACCGCGCGAATTCTACTGCGACGTCAACACCGGTATCGATAACGCTATAGAGGAACTGCGTGACTACAGCGCCACATTTGAAAAGCTGACTTATAAAACACAAGATCCGCAGCAGGTGTTTGAATGCTTGGCAGGCATTGACCCCGCCCGCTTTGACGGCCTCGCAATCAATTCGGCAGGGCCGTCGGTTGTGTCACAGATCAATGCGTTTGTGCAGGCTGGAGTCTCCGTGATCACATTCAACACCGACGCCACGGAAAGCAATCGCCTTTTTTATGTGGGCAATGATTCCAGGCAGTCCGGTTTGATGGGCGGCGAACTGCTGAGCATGCTTATGAAGAACGGAGGGAATGTTACGGTGCTGGGGAATTTCGCGCGCATCGCTCCGTTCATCGATCGCTTCGGCGGCTTTTGTGAATACGTGCAGTCCAATGCGACTAACATCAACATCATTCCCTGTTCGGAATGCCACAGTATGCCGGAGCTTGCCTCCCAGATACTCATGGATTTGATGCGGCGGCAGTCCGATATAGGCGGTATATTCTGTACAGGTTATTCTAGCACGGTGGGCGCCGCAACAGCGCTGAAAAAGATGGGCAGGCGCGATATCCGCATGATCGGCTACGATGTGACCGAGCGCACGGCGCAGATGCTGCATGAAGGTTGGTGCGACGCGCTTCTGTACCAAGCGCCTTACCACCAGGGATACCAAGCGGTGA
>WRHG01000134.1 GCA_009783365.1 Clostridia bacterium
CAAAGCGCTGTGTGGAAAAGTATGGCGCGGATCTCGTGAGCGTCAAACTGGATGGGATTCATCCCGAACGGGGCAACCGTAGCGCTGAGGAAAGTGTGGAGCTTGTTAAATCCATTCTCGAGGCTGTAGACGTACCGCTGATTGTTACAGGCACCAGCCATTTCGACAAGAACAACGAGGTCATAAAGGCGATCGCCCAGGCCTGCGAGGGTGAGAACCTGCTTTTTAACTGGGTGGAACAGGACAATTATCGAACCGTTGCCGGTGCGGCCATGGCTTATGGCCACACCCTGGTAGCCCAGTCTCCCATTGACGTAAACATCAGCAAGCAACTAAATATTTTGCTTACCAACATGGGCCTGGCGCCTGATAAGATCGTCATTGACCCCATGACCAGCAGCATCGGATACGGCGTAGAGTATACATACTCGGTCATGGAGCGCATCCGGCTTACCGGCCTTGGCGGCGATGCCATGCTCTTGAGTCCCATGATCGTCTCTGTAGGTCAGGAGTGTATCAAGGCAAAGGAGTTTAAGGCCACGGAAGCAGCATTTCCGGATTGGGGCGACCTGGCAAGGCGCGCGGCATATTGGGAGGCTGCCACGGCTGTTACGCTGCTTTACGCAGGGGCGGACATCCTGATTCTCTACATGCCGGAGTCGGTGCGAATGGTGAAGAAAACCATTAACGACCTGATGGAAAGGGAGGGAAGATAAATGGCGCTTAGCGGACTGCAAATCCAGAAACTCCTCCCCAAGACCAACTGTAAGGAGTGCGGCTCCAGTACATGTATGGCTTTTGCCATGAAGCTCGCGGCAAAGAAGGCAAATCTTTCCGAGTGCCCCTATGCGTCTGAGGAAGCCAAGCAAGTGTTGGGCGCGGCCAGCGAGCCGCCTGTGAAAGGCGTCAGGATCGGCAGCGAGACCGTCAGCCCTCTCGGGGAAGAGACGGTCATGTACCGGCATGAGAAAACTTTTGTACACCGCCCAGTCATTGCCGTTAACCTGGATGAGGGCGCCGACCTGGCTGTAGCCGCGAATATCAGGGACTATCGGCCTGTCCGTGTGGGCGAGGAGCTCACCGTCGGAGCAATCGCCGTTACCCAAAAGGGTACGCCGGAGTCTTTCGCGGATTACTGTGCAAAAGTATACGAAATAACAAAGCTTCCGTTGATCTTCCGCGCCGGTGATATCCCTTCGCTGGACAGGGCCTCTCAGGCTTTAGCCGGTTCCCGGAGCGTCCTTTGCGGCGTGACGGCTGAGAGGTTGGATGAAGCCGTATGGATCGCTCGGAGGGATCAACAGCTGCTGGCGGTAACAGCACCCGCCGTGGATGGAATTTATGGGCTGACGTCCCAATTGAAGGCGGACGGCTTTGACGACATTCTCATCGAATACCAAACCCATTCCCTCGCGGAAGCCTTCCAAACGAATTCCATCGCCCGCAAGGCAGCCCTGAAGGGCGGTGTGAAAGCGCTCGGATACGCCGCTCTGCGCTTCATAGACACCGGAGACGCCATGGCGGATACGATTGCCGCCGTCACGGAAATCAACAAGTTCGGCGGGATTGTGATTCTTCCAAACTTCGATCCGGCTCAATTGATTACCCTTTTTACCCTGCGTCAAAACATTTACACAGACCCGCAAAAGCCGATTCAGGTGGAGCCTAAGGTTTACGCCATCGGCGAGCCCGACAGGAAATCTCCAATATTCGTAACGACGAATTTTTCGTTGACTTATTTCCTCGTTTCCGGGGAAATTGAGAACAGCGGGATTTCCGCCTGGCTGGTTATTCCGGAGTGCGAGGGCCTTAGCGTACTGACTGCCTGGGCCGCCGGCAAGTTCTCCGGTGCGTCCGTGGCGAAATTTGTGAAGGAGGTTGGCCTTGAAGGCCAGGTAGATACGCGGGAGATCATCATTCCGGGGTATGTGGCGCAGATTTCCGGAGAGCTCGAGGAAAATCTGCCCGGGTTCAAGGTGCTGGTTGGCCCGGGAGAAGCGGGTGATCTGGATAGTTATATTAAAAATGTATTGGTTCATAAGTAATGCCGTTAATTACCTTTTTGCCTGATAATGTTACGGTGGAACTGCCCGAGGGCGCGCTCCTTTCAGATGGGGCGCGCCTTACCGGCTTGTTTGTGGAAATGCCGTGCGGGGGTAAGGGAACCTGCGGGAAGTGCCGGGTTCGGATCATTTCCGAAGCTGCGGGCAATACGGATTTTAGCGTGCTGATTTGCCAGACAATCGTTGGGACCGAACCAATGACGGTTCAACTTCCAAGCGTTGCCAACAGGCTTGACGGGCAGTTTGAGCAGCACCCGGGAGATTTGGCGCAGTATGTGCCGGAAGGCGGAGGCCGCCTCGAAATTCCGGAATCATTTTTAAGAAATGTAAACCTGAAAGTCGCCGCTCCAGCGCTTTTAGACGGTTTGTCCGATGCGGACCGGTTTGCGAATGCGCTTACAAACGCCGTGCATTGTCAGGCCGTCGATCTGCCCCTGGACGTATTGGCTGTCTTGCCGGAAAGGATTCGGGAGGCAGAGGCGGAGTTGCGGGTTTCATTTTATGCGGAGAATGACAAAGCCCTTGTGGTGGACGTGTCTTCGGGGAAAGCATATGGAGCCGCCGTAGATGTGGGTACCACCACAATCGTCCTTTGGCTTGTGGATATGGCGGATCACAAGGTCGTTGCGGCGCGCGCAGCCTATAACGATCAGGTGGAATGCGGGTCGGATGTGATCAGCCGGATCAATTACGCGCGGAAGCGCCTTCCCGAACTGACGGCGCGCGTTTTAAAAACGATTAACGGCTTGCTCGGGGATGCCTGCGCGGAAGCGGGTATTGTGTCTTCCGGAGTCCGGTGCCTATCAGTTGCGGGAAATACCACCATGACGCACCTGTTGCTCGGGATTGCGCCGGAGTATATCAGGCTTTCTCCGTACACGCCGGCGGTTTTTCAGCCTCAAATTTACCGTGCCGGTCAATTGGGCATTACCGCCTGTGGATGCGCGCCGGTTCTGTTCGCCCCGGCCATAGGGAGCTATGTCGGAGGAGATATTACCGCCGGCTTGCTTTGCACCAGCCTTGCCATGGATGCAGATCAAACAATCCTGTTCATCGACATCGGGACCAACGGCGAACTGGTTTTGGGTAACGGCGAATTCATCTTCGCCTGCGCGTGCTCGGCAGGGCCTGCTTTCGAGGGCGGAGGTATGAAACATGGCGTCCGGGCGTCTGCGGGAGCCATCGAGCGGGTAAAAATCGACCCAAAAACCGGCACGGTGGAAATTCAAACCATTGGCGGCGTTTCTCCGACCGGGATTTGCGGTTCCGGGGTCATTTCCATGGTTGCGGAGCTTTTCCGGAACAGGCTCATTGATTCTGCCGGGAAGTTTGTGGAACATCAAAAAATAATCCGCCGCGGCAAGAGCGCGGAATATGCGCTATGTGAGGGAATCACAATCAGCGAGGCGGATATAGGCAACTTTATTCGGGCGAAGGGAGCCATTTTTTCTGCCTGTCAGACCATTCTGGAAAGCGTCGGGATGACTTTTCTGGATGTTGAAAGGATTTATGTCGCGGGGGGATTTGGTCGGTTTCTGGATTTGGAGGATGCCCGTACGGTGGGCTTGTTTCCACGGCTGCCCGACGAGAAATTTACATTTCTTGGAAACGCCTCCGTAATCGGCGCTTACCTTGCCCTGGTTTCCGAAGAACGCCGGGCAAAGGAGCGCGATATTGCGGGGAGGATCACCTATGTTGACTTAAGCAATGAGCCGGGATATATGGATCAATACATGGGGGCGCAGTTTATACCGCACACGGATATGGCGCTATTCGAGTGACGCCTCTTGCGGTACCGAATGAGCCTGTCATCCTGACATGAAGTATGGTCGCGCAATGCGTTAAAATCTGGACCATAAAATCGATAGAATCGTTGAACCTATCAGCAGTGCAGCCAGTATCAGACAGACGATTTGTGTCCATTTTATTTTTGCGGTGCTTTTCCTTTTTGCGTGTGTCGCCATTGGCCGACCTCCCACATTGTCTGTTACCGAAGTATAGCACAGATGGAAAGCGGCGGACAAGAAGGAGGGCTTCTGATCCGTTGAAATTCACCGATTGTTTACAGTTGCGTATTGGTTTGGCCGTGGTTCTGCTTGAAACTTATGCGGATGGGTTGTATAATGCAAAAGAACGGCATCGGAGGTGTACCTATGGATGAGATTCGTTTGCAGGACATTGTTCAAATGCGAAAAACTCATCCCTGCGGCGGTGATCAGTGGACCGTCATCCGTATCGGCGCGGACATTAAGATGAAATGTCTGGGCTGCGGCAGGATCGTTATGATGGATCGGGCTGATTTTGTGAAACGGCGTAAGAAAGTAATAGCGCAAGGCCCTGTGCCGGAGGCGGAAACCCTACGCGAAATGTCGCGGCTATGATATAAGGAGGCGTTCCACCATGCAGACCGAGAGCGAAAGAGACATGGCAGAGACGAATGGCCAAAGTTCCGCTGAAAATGATAACGCAGTTGAGGCGCATTCGGCCGGAAAGAAAAAAAGCGTGAAGAGAGAAATTCTCTCCTGGGTATTGACACTGGGAGCGGCTGTCCTGATTGCGCTGGTCATCCGAACGATATTATTTGAGCCGATTCGCGTGGATGGCAGCAGCATGAACCATACTCTGGTCGATGGGGAGATCATGTTGGTTACAAAGCCGGAGTATATATTCAGCCAACCCAGCCATGGGGATGTGGTGATCTGCAGATACCCCGGCCGAACGGAGTATTTTGTTAAGCGGCTGATGGGCCTGCCGGGGGATGTCATTGAGGTGATTGATAACGTTGTATTCCGAAACGAGGAGGAACTGGCGGAACCGTATTTGTCGCCGGAGAACAATCGTAACGGCTTCAGTATGCCGCCCTTTACCCTGGGGGATGATGAATACTTCGTGATGGGGGATAATCGGGATCATAGCCATGATAGCCGTAATTATTACGGAACCGGATCGCCTGCCGCTCTTACGCGAGGACAAATGACGCCGGTTCAGCGGATTGGCAACAGATTTGCAAATGCGTTTTCTGAAATTTTTAAAGTGCCCGACGTCCTCATGCGGGATCAGATTATCGGCCATGTGCAGTTTGTGCTCTTTCCCTTCGACAAGATACGGCGGATCCAATAATTTTATAAAGGCGTCGTGGGCCGCAGATAAGCATGACAAAATATGGCCAGCCCATTTTGATCGTTACGCAAAAACATCGTTGAATCAAGGGCAAACCTATGGGTATGGGCCGCGCTCGAACGGTTTGGCAGGCAGTTTTACGGGCAGCCATTGCCCATTCCTTTTTTCGTGTTGCTGCCTGCAACTCCACTATTTCTTCCAGCACCCAAAGGGCATTTTGAGTAGCAAAGCGTTGGGCGGCGGGAAGTATTGCCGGGAAACCCTCCCT